>JAYVPE010000745.1:0-11285 GCA_043757575.1 Pirellula sp. | reverse complement strand
ATCCGATTGGATTTGCAGGCGGCGATACGAATCTCTATCGATACGTCGACAACAGTCCAATCGATAGCACTGATCCCGATGGACTCAAGAAGAAGGAGCAGGGCGAACCAACATGGAAGAAAATCAACAACGCCATCGGGTGGGGGAAGGGCATTTACAATTCGGGAAAAGAAAAAATCACAAGTGCATTTGACTGGATCGATTGGGCGCAAGACCGTAAGGATGACTTTCAGAAGATGAGAAACGAACAAAAGTTGTCTAATTTTCAACGTGAACACTCATCGGAGCTGTTAGATCAGTGGGTCGAAAGATCCAATGAAACGGCTTGCGAAAATCCAAATGAAAAGCGTTTCAAGCGGGGAATGAGATCAATACAACCTATCACTGAACAAATCCAAAAGAAGTTGCAAGAGTTTGCTGACAACAGCTTGCTTGGAAAGCTATTTGCAAAGAAAAAACCAGCTGAATGAGCAACAAGGGGTCAGGACGAACAAAAAGGGGTCAGGGTGCGTCGGCGCAAGCCGGAGAAAGGTAGCGAATGAAAGAGTCGTACGAGGTAAGACCTAGCCAGTCGCCTTGGCCTGATTGGTTTCACCCTGACGGCGCAGAATGTCCATAGTCACGATCTCTTCCTTGAGTGTCTTCACAGCAGATCCTTGATGTGCAAGCAAACGCAATCATCAAAGCAACTGATCCAGGCCGAGGAAAGTCCATTTCCCTAAACAGCCCAAATTAACAGGTCCAAATCGTAAAGGTTCGGGTTCATTTCAACGTAATTGTTCGGGTTCTGTGACACAAGGATAACTAACCGCTGAGAACGCAGAGTTCCGCAGAGATTTGTTCAATGACGATCTGACTCTGCGTCCCTCTGCGACCTCTGCGGTTAAATTAAAAGAGATTTCAAATGATCACAGAAATGCATACGATCGCAGCCATTTCGTGACCAGCTATGAATAATCCGCGCTAGGCTGAATCGTGGAAATGGCAGCCGAAAAGTCGGCCAGTTGAATCTGTGAAATCCCTATTTGCGGTTCAATTTGCAAACATGCCTCTGGAGTATCCTCGATCCTTAATGATGCTGCTCTCTCGTCGCTAACAATTCTGTTAACATCCCGCTTTTTTGTGGAAGCAATGTCAGCTTTGTTTTACAATCGAGTAGTTTCTGCGTTTCTAGGATCGTAAACATTGCGTTGGATGTTTCCGGATTCTGACAGATTTTCTGCAATGCCTGTCCGACAAACTCTGGTCGAATCGCAGCGGCTTTCGCAAATTCAATGGCGGCCTTGCGATCAGCGGTACTCGTAATAATGCTGACTTGGTTTGCACCATCTTGCTTGATAGCGGACGTCACTTGTCGAAGGCGGTTCACAACCTTGCTCTCAATCTGCCGAATCATCTCCGCGTCGCGAAAATGAACTTTTCGAATGTATACCGAACCGAGCCGGTAACCCCACTCATCCGACTTGGGCGAGACTTCTTCACGCACCGTCGAGCTCATGCCGTGACGGTTGACCATCATAAGGGCCAATGGCAAATTGCTAAGGCAACGAACCGTCGAATTCCCGACGTTGGCTGACAATGAACCTCGCGGATCCATATTCTTGAACAGGTACGCGACTGGGTCACTAATAAACATCTCGTACCAGATTCCAATTCCCATCGGTGCGCCTTCTTCGGAGTTCACCGGTGCGCTACGTATATAGACTTGGTCCAATCGCATATCGAGCACATAACACTTGCCAAGCCAATTGACGACCACGGCCTTCCATTCCATCAGCGGCCACAGTAAATGTAACCCTGGCTCATCGATGATCTCGATAACTTTTCCAAACAGCACGTAAACGTGACATCTGCGTTCCTGAACGATGGTGTATACACCGAGGAATCGTGCAATACTCAGCCCGACGGGTACAATTAAGAACGATAATACAAATGTGATAGCAAACGCTGCAAATGCATTCATGAGTCCACCTCGACAAACGCTTGTTCCGAACGTCCGAATAACGACATTCTGACGTTTCTCACGTAGGCTTTGAGAACGCCGGGACCACTTTGTTTCAATAACTCAAGCTGTGTCGCCATTCGTTCCAGTGGTTCAATCTCCGCCAAAGCTTTTAGCGTTTCAATTTCTACTGCGCGCTTGGACTGAACGATCTTTTGATCGGCGGAGGCTTGCGCCAAACTAATATCAGATGATACTTGGTTATGAGCAGTGTTAATGGCAGCCAACGCCGATTCAACTTCGGCTGGTGGATCGATTCCGATGATGAGCGATGCGTCGAGCACCATCCCATACCTAGCTACTGAGGAACGGCACTCTCGATCCATGTGCTCGTTGAGATCTCGCAAGTTTTTCCGCAAGTCATTGATTGACACTCCAAAGTTTACGCTTGCGTCTGCGGGTGATTCTCCAGCTACAGCGATCTGAGCGGTCGGAGGTGCTTCGAAGTTCGCAATCCTTTCGCGCAGCACCGACACAAAATATCCCATTACGTGAGATATGGGGCTTTTGACACCGAACAAGTAAGCGTAAAGATTAGCCTCCGAGACACCGTAACGAATTTGACCGTCGAGCCCGATGTTAAGTTGATCTTTGGTAACGGCTTCCAAGATCGTCCCACCCTTATTGGCGATAGGTGCATCGGGATCGTATGCCATATTCATAGTTGCAGTCGCGATTGAAACTCGATGCACTTGTTGCCAGGGCCATTTCCAGTAGAAACCTGGCTGAACAACGCGAACCTGCGGATAGCAATATCGTTCGCGTTCGTCATGTGCCATTACTTCGGCGAGTGGCAAATCCAGGGTCGTCGCTTCCCCAAGTCTATCTGCTCGCCCAAATGTGGTAATTAAAGCACGTTGGTTTTGGTCGATAATATAAAAGCCCGCTAAGAAATATCGAATGACAAACCATGCGACAAAACCAGCTGCACACCCAAACATAACTCCCATCTGGCATTCCTCGTTTCAATATTCACGACGTAACGCTTCACCACAAATCATCATTCAGTTTAGTCTAATCTGAACTCTGACGATACATAGCTTTGATCGGCAGCGGGCACACAAAAAGGGGTCGCAGCTCGTTTAAAAAACGAGCTGCGACCCTTTTCACCAAGCCTCTAGATCCAATGTTCGGCGCGACATCCTAGGAGCCATAATTCGTACGATAGGTGATGAAGGTCGAACCGTTTTATTTTCGTCGCACTTGCTCGATGAAGTAGAACGTGTGGCGGATCGAACTGCAATCATTCATCAAGGAAAGATCATGCTGACCTCCTCGCTGACTGATAGTCAGCTTGAATCCAGGGGAAGTTTCACCAGCAGTCGTCCGATGGCGAACAATGAATTTGCAGAAGCCATACTTAAAACGGCAGGTTGAACGGGTCTATTCGCATGGAGCTTGTGGTTCGTTGCATTCACCTTAAGTTTGTTGGTGATGTGGCTAACAAAACAATTCCCCGCTTCTATGATATCTCCCCATGTGGAATCATCCTTACAGCGATCTTACTCAGGCCAACAAGTGTTCCTTTTATCGTTTATCCCCTTGCGCGTGCATTTGCAGCGCTTGCCGTCATGCCTTTCGCCTCGATGCCGCTTGCGATTGCATGGAATCGGCATCGATGATCTTCTAAGTCGAAATGCCAAAGTCATTGCAGTGTCGCGTCATTCGCGAACTTAAACATAGTAAAACTAAGCCAGCGAACCATCGCTGGTTCTCTCCATTTCAAAAATCAAATCGAAATTGAACGCCGACGGAACGTAGCGAAGTCCGCTCAGATAAGTAAGTTGGCAAGTTGTCAAAAAATGTTGTGAGCCTGGTCGGATCTCGTCGAAGGTTTTATTGTCGCAAGCCGTCAAGGCTGTAAAAACCGTTTCGGACAATATCGATCCTATTCGCTGACTCTCCAGTCATTTGGTACGCATGTCGAATGATGTGCGAAAAGTGATTTTCTACTTCGATTTACGGTTAATATCGTTGGTTGAGAGGAGTTTCCGCAAGAAGATCGCTTTCCTGAGCCAAATTCTTTAGGATAATCAACAAATTCATTGACGACTTGATAGGGGATACCGATGCAGGGTTTTGTACTGTTGACTGGAGCCACTGGCTATATTGGAGGGCGCCTGTTGACACTTCTGGAGAAACAGGGTGTCAAAATGCGTTGCCTAACTCGTCGACCTGAAGCATTGAAGGACCGCCTCTCGGCCACGACCGATATCGTTCAAGGAGACGTTTTGGATGCTCAATCACTAAACTTCGCATTCGAGGCCGTGGATACAGCCTATTACTTTGTACATTCGATGGGAGACGATCGTGATTTCGAAGCTCAGGATCGGATCGCAGCGGCAAACTTCGCACGTGCGGCGTCCGCTGCAGGAGTCCGCCGTATCGTTTATCTGGGTGGGCTTGGTAATCCGGATGAAAAGCTATCCAAGCACCTCCGCAGTCGCCAAGAAACTGGAGACGTACTGCGGGCGCATCATTCTCATGTCATCGAATTCCGATCGTCGATCGTGATCGGTTCGGGAAGCCTATCGTTCGAGATGATTCGGGCGCTCGTGGAGCGTCTTCCGATCATGATCTGCCCTCGATGGGTGCAAGTGAAAGCGCAACCCATTGCCATCGAAGACCTACTGGAATACCTCCGTGCAGCCTTGGATCTCCAAACCACAACGTCACAGGTTTACGAGATAGGAGGTCCCGAACAAACCTCCTATGGACAAATCATGCAAGAATACGCTCGGCAGCGTGGATTAATACGATGGATGATCCCTGTACCGTTTTTAACGCCCTACCTTTCTAGTCTCTGGTTGGGACTGGTCACACCGTTGTATGCGCGAGTTGGAAGAAAGCTAGTCGATAGCTTGCGGAATCCGACACTTGTTTCCAACAATCTCGCCCAGTCGGCGTTCTCGATATCTCCCCGTCCGATCCGCGAGGCGATCGCGAGGGCCATTGTAAATGAGGATCTCGAGTTTGCTGAAACACGTTGGTCGGATGCCATGTCCGCATCTGGTCCGCATTCAACATGGGGCGGCGATCGTTTCGGTTCTCGACTCGTTGATTCTAGAACGGTTACCATTGATATTCCTGCTGAACAAGCCTTCTGTCCCATTCGCCGAATCGGTGGACGCACTGGATGGTATTACTGCAATTGGCTTTGGTCGATCCGAGGATTTATGGATCTGTTAATCGGTGGCGTGGGGGTGCGCCGAGGCCGTCGAGATCCTGAACAATTGCGAGTCGGCGATTCGCTCGATTTCTGGCGTGTCGAGGTTTATGACCGACCGCATCGTTTGAGATTGCGGGCTGAAATGAAACTTCCCGGACGAGCTTGGCTCGAATTTGAAGTTGTTACTTTAGAACATGGCAGCACGATTCGCCAGACAGCGATTTTCGATCCGCAAGGATTGTTGGGGCTGCTCTATTGGTACGGAATATATCCACTACATCAGCTCGTTTTCGCAGGCATGCTCAGGAATCTAGCTCGCGCCGCAAAAGCCGAAAAGCGTAAGGATGTTGAATGAAGCAGTTGCGAGACTTCGAGTCTCGCTTGCCCTAATAGTCATTGATTACTTCACCAGCAGCTCGACTGCCTAGGGCTTGCCATACGGAAAGATTAATTTCATTTGAAACGAATTGCACGTGACCGTCGCAATACAGTGCATTCACTCCAATTACATGTTTACTATGCGCGGCGACATTGTGACCGAGCCGACTCCACCAGTAAAAATTTCTTTGGCTATGAGGCAATCCACCTCGGCAATCAATCTGCTTGTCGTTCGGGCCAGAAATATGATTGTACATAGTATGTCCTGGAGCACCGTAGAGTAGGCGGTTCCCACGGGTTAACTGCAGCTTGTTTCCCGCAACACAATCCTGCGGATATTGAAGCAGTTCAGGGCCTGCACTCGTATTGTTGTTTCCAGTAGTCAGCACGAAACCGGTTGTCGGACTAATTCCGTTCCAGTTTCCCGAACTATTTGCTCGATCGCTTGGGTCCGACAACACCTGTTCGCAAATACAAATCGTTTGGCTTGTTCCATCCTTAATATCGGCGAAGCGAACCTTCGAATTTTCGAAGAAAACGCCGGTAACTTGAATTCCCGCTGGATTTCGAAGTGAAACCGGAAACGTGGTTCCCGTATTCAAAACGCGGACTCATAGTTGTGCAGGGCCAGTCCAATTTGCTTCAAATTGTTAAAGCACTGAACTCGCCTAGAGGCTTCTCGTGCTTGCTGCACAGCCGGAAGCAAGAGTCCCACCAAAATACCGATGACGGTGATTACTGTCAATAATTCAACCAGCGTCATCCCGAGACTCGTTGGTTTTTTCATTGTAGGCAAAGGAGGTTTTTCCTTCTCTGGCCAAGATTGAATTCAACGCAAAAAGCTAGATGTTGCACATGACTGAGCTTCCGTATCAAGGCTGTGACGCCCATGTTTTCCAGCGGTTTGACGATTCCTTTGGATGCCATACGATGACTGTACCGTTATCAAGTCCGGCGGCTACGAAACCGTTCGGGTTGGTCGTTACCGACAAAATGCTGTGATCGGGCATGGATTGCAAGGATTCCAATTCCTTGAAGCTCGTTCGCTTTTTCTTTTTCGGTTTCTTCTGATCAGCAGTGACAGAGTCCTTCACTTTGTCGTCCTCGATTTCATCTTGAACGATGGTTAGTCGACGGATGCGATCATTACCTGCAACGAGAATAACGCCGCTCGACGCGACAATGCGTTGTACCCGTTGTGGAAATCCTTCTAGTTTAGCAATAGAGCGAACTTCGTCTCCATCAGACCAAAGTCGCAGCGTTCCTGTCTCATCAAGAGTTACAGGTCCGAACTGCGTATTCAGGACGCTACCAACGGCGCGTTCGTGGTCGGGATACGCGGAAAGCACCCGACCATTCGAAGCTTCAAAACTCTTAGCGGTTCGATCAAGCGAAGCAGAAAAAATTCGATCGTTCCTACTCGACCAATCGACAGACGTCACCCCCAAAGCATGGGCTACCGAAGCAACCCGGGGCCCGTACCATTCTAACGAAAAGATGGTGACACTTCCATCGGCAAAACCGGCCGCAATTTCGTTGCGATATGGACTTGGTGAAAGGTTAGAACAAACATCGCGACTAAAGCCGAACGCAGCGATTGGTTTTCGAGTGGCGAAATCGAACGCCTCTAATACACCAAATTTGCCAGGGGCACCGGAAGCAACAACCAGCTTCCCACCAGTTGCCCATTTAATGTCGGTCACCATCCGTCCTCGTGTTGGCATGCGAAAATCAAGCGACTGATGCTCAATGTTCCAAATTAAAACTTCGGAATAGCCACCTACCAATAATAACGTTCCGTCCTGGCTCAATAGCAACGACGAGATCGGAATCGGCTTGGGATAAAGAAGTGGTGCTCGAGGACTGGCCTTGATCTGTCCATATAGTTCGACCAAGTCAACCGCTTGTTGGTTGTCGTCGACTTTCGCCCCGGAAAGCAGCCAGCGGCGCACATCGTCTATCTCCGAGGCGTCTAATGGTTCCGCATCCAGCGGCATTCGCAATGTCGAATCCTGCGACGTCACGCGAATCAGAATTTCACTCGACTCAGGATGTAGGGTGGAAACAGGTGAAGCGCCTGATTCGCCGCTCATGAACAGTTTTCTCGTGTCCGCGACAGAATAGCTTCCTTCCGTCGACTCGCCGCCATGGCAAGCGATGCACTTTTCCACAAATATCGGCACCAGCCGATTGCGGAAAATCTGAAAATCAGTCGAATCGCCTGCAAAACCCCTGCAAAACGATGTTCCAAATAGGACAATTGCCAACAAAACAAATCGCATAGTAAACTACAAGTGATCAAGTCCAATGGGATTGGTGCTTTCAAAATCTCCCGGTTGAAGACTATACTAGCACGAGTCTGTGTTGTATTGAAGCACGTTATTATTTCTTAATTTCACTATCGACTCCGCAATCGTAAATAATGTTAAAAAAACATGCGAGTGCCATGGTTCGAACGTCGTGGGCAATCAGGATTGTTTTCGTCACGATCCACTGCCTGTTCGCACACGCCGTGATTGCCCAACAGTTGATTGCCACGGATGGTCCAAACGCGTCACTTTCACTGAAGGTGTTTCCGGAATCTATCTACGTCACACCGGATAATCCTAGTCAGCTTCTTATCTACAAAAGCAATCCGGATGGATCGTTACAGTACGTTAACGATGAAGCTAATTTGCACATCTCCGTCGTTGATCCTTTGGTAGCAGCGGTCTCTTCGGACCGGCAAATTCGTTTTCGAAACGAAGGAACGACCGCGATTATAGTTTCGAGCGGCGAATCTCGACAATCGATTCAGGTTACTTCGATCGGTGACACTCCGGTAACCTTTACTCGCGAAGTTTCGGCAGTGATCGGCAAATCGGGCTGCAACCTAGGAACATGCCATGGCAGCCTGCACGGCAAAGGTGGGCTGCGTTTTAGTTTACGCGGCGACGATCTCGCTTTTGACTTTGATCGGATTGTCCACGAATACGGTGGTCGACGTTTAGACCTTATCGTTCCAGACGATAGCCTAATTCTACTAAAGGCAATGGCGAGAATTGGGCACAAAGGTGGACGACGATTTGCGGTCGGATCGGAATCGCACCGACACATGAAAAATTGGATTGACAGCGGAGCAAGTTACGCTGAGTCATCGCCGCTGACCAGTTTGGAAGTGCTGCCGGAGGTTGCCCGCATCGACTATCCTCAACGATCAGCTCGGCTATTGGTCGTCGCTCATTTTGCGGACGGCACCGCGCGAGATGTAACTAGATGGTCGAGATTGGAGCCCAGTATTCCGGAGGGTGCGATGCTTTCGGACGATGGAATCATTCGAGTGGATAAGTCGATCGATTTGTCGATTGGAGCATCGTATCTGAACGGTCGAACTGCAGGCCGATTTACCTTTCTTGGCGAAAGCAATCCAATCGATCAGTCGCGTCGTACAGCCAATAATCCAATCGATGTCGTCATCGGCGATCATTTAAAGCTAATGAGAATTCAGACCGCCCTGGAGGTGGATGATTCAACTTTCTTACGTCGTATCTACTTGGTTGCCGTTGGTCGGCTACCAACAAGTCAACAGGCTCGCGATTTCCTTAACGATTCGAGAATCAACAAACGCGACATTTGTGTGGATGAGCTATTAGCTGACCACGGTTTCGATTTGACCTGGGCGCTTCGGTGGAGCGACTTGTTACGCAACGAAGACAAGGTCATGAGCAGTCGCGGAACGGCTGTGTTTCATCAGTGGTTGACCGAACAGATTGCAACGGATCGACCGTGGAACGAATGGAATGCGGATTTGGTACGATCGATTGGAAGTACCTATGACAATCCTCCAGCGTCGTTCCATCGGACTCATCGTGACCCGATGACTGCAGCGGAATCCATCGGACAGGTTTTTTTAGGCGTGCGGATCCAATGTGCGAAGTGCCATAATCATCCTTTTGATTCTTGGCGTCAGGATGACTACTACGGATTATCCGCCTACTTCACTACAATTAGCCGAAAGCAGATTGATAACAATCCAAAGGATAAACTAGACGTCCACGAGATAACCGGTGATGAAATCATCTCTCTCGACGATCGCAAAGCTGAAATCTACCACCCTGGCCGGTCACAGAAGGTAATTTCCAGGCCGCTCCGAAAGAATGCGTCCAACGCAATTGTTGAGCGTGATGGTATTGCGATTGAGACTCCGCTGAGCGAAATTGCGACTTGGTTGACCCACGACAACGATATGTATGATCGCAACATGGCCAATCGCATTTGGTTTCAGTACTTTGGTATCGGGATTGTCGATCCGCCGGACGACTTTCGTGAATCCAATCCGCCCAGCAACCCTAAGCTTTTGGATTTTTTGGCGAAAGAGTTTCGCCGCAGTGGGTATTCACTGCGACACCTGACTCGCTTGATTCTCACAAGCCAGACGTTTGCACGCCAAGGCGCACTGCAAAACGAAGACGCTGTCGATGAATCCGAAATTCACGGAACGCCTTTCTTTGCAGACTACCGGATTCGCCGAATGAGCGCAGAGACTTTGATAGACTCCATTAGCGCGGTTACCGATGTCCCCTCCGACTATCCGTTGGCAAACTCGCCGGAAATCGTTGTACACCAAGCGATGGCGATGCCAGGGATTCCCAAGGGGCCTGGATTTTTACGGACGTTTGGAAAGCCAAATCGATTGTTGATTTGCGAATGCGAGCGATCCAATCAAGTCTCACTAGTGCAATCACTATCGCTTGCCAATGGCCCCGAAGTGCAGAATAAGATTACCGCCGAACGAAATATTATTGGTCAAATGTTGTCTGAAAACTTGGCACCTGAAGCAGCTATTCATGAGATCTTCATGGCAGCGTTAGCCAGATCGCCCCATGAGTCCGAGTCGTCCTTATTCAAAGAAATGCTAACACGGGGCGAAAGTCCGCGTCGGGTTTTAGAGGATGTCTTGTGGGCTGTGATTAATAGCAAAGAATTTGTGATGATCCGATGAGGAGATGAGGAGAGGTACAATGCGACAATGTTTAAATGACAATCACAGCGGCGGGATAAGCCGACGAGCCATGCTGAGCCTCGGTGGAGTCGGTCTCGGTGGACTTACATTAGACCGAATCCTGCAGGCAAATGAGACAAAGCCAAGCTCGCTTCGAGCGCACGCGAAGAATGTCATCTTTCTGCATCAATATGGCGGTCCAAGCCATATCGATACTTTTGACCTCAAGCCGATGGCACCCACCGGGATTCGCGGTGAGTTCACTCCGATCGATTCTTCGGTTCCGGGCGTACCCGTGTGTGAACACTTACCGCGATGGGGGAAGCAGCTCAACAAGTGGGCGCAGATCCGATCTGTTCATCACGACATGAAAAATCACAATTCCGCATGTTACTATTCCCTGACCGGAAAACGTCCGCCAACTGATGACATTCGATTGCGAGACACGATGGAGCTCTATCCTGCGTTTGGTTCTTCGGCGGCTAAATTTTTGTCGACGCCGGAAGGTATCCCACCGTTTATCGCTTATCCCTATGTATTGAGAGATGGAGCTATATCACCCGGTCAGCACGCGAGTTTCCTTGGCAAGCGGTACGATCCGTTCTTTTTTGAATCGGATCCAAATTCAAAGGACTTTGGCTTGCCTGAACTTGAGTTGCCCAATTCGATATCTCTTGAGCGGCTAGGGCAACGCCGGGAACTGCTGAGAGTCATTGACGATCAGCTACGGTTGGCCGACCGATCGAGCGAAGCCA
>JAYVPE010000744.1:0-3036 GCA_043757575.1 Pirellula sp. | reverse complement strand
ATCAATCCCGTGTCCTGCCGCACAAGCGTGACGTCGCAGTTGTGTTTCAAGATGGAAATGGATATGAGCATTTAACCGTCCGGCAAAATCTTGAATTGGCTACCCAGAAAGGGAGCGGACCTTGCCAAATTTCCGATTGGGTTGATTTGCTTAAGCTGGGAGGAACACTCAATCAGAAACTCGCAGAACTGTCCGGTGGACAATCGCAACGCGTGGCAATCGCTCGAGCGATGCTATCCGGTAAATCGATTGTATTGCTGGACGAGCCACTTGCACATTTGAATCAGTCCCTGCGTGAAGAAATTAGGAAGCTGATTCGGGTCGTACACCGGGAAACCAACAGGACCTTCGTGTACGTTACCCATGATTCCGACGAAGCTTTTTACTTAGCAGATCGCATCGCGGTACTTGAGTCAGGAAAGATTCAACAAGTGGGCGATTCTCGGATGGTATATTGCTCGCCACAATCGAAAGAAGTTGCTCTTTTGCTCGGGCAACCGGCTGTTGATTTCGTAACGCTGCCGAGAATGTGGCTAGAGCCTGAGCAACAATTCGACGCGAGTGTGCTCGTGTGCGGCGTGCGATCGCACAATTGGAAAATCCGTCGCCTTGAAATCGATTTGCCTGGGCAATTAACTTTACGCCAACCGGGCTTGTCGATGACAGTTGATGGGCTGGTCGTTAGAGGAACTATCGCAAATTGCCGTTGGATGGGCAGTCGCTGGTGGCTTGAGATTGAGTGCACCAATCCAAAGGGAACTAATGGGATCATCCAACTTATTAAAATCCGAATCACTTGCGAGGCGAAACTTCAAGACTCCCAGGAGCCGAACACGATCCACAGTAAGTTACTTGAAGTGGAGAAACTGTCGCAAGCCGGTCACGAATCGCAATTATTGGGTTATGTGGAAGCAATTATTCCAGGCGATTCGATATTACGCTTTTGCAAGGGTTAATTTAGCGAGAACCACTTCGTCGTAGCACAGACTGCTAGTCTATTAATACTTAAAAGCCGTACGAACGGGAATCAACCCAAAGGCCAGGATTGCTGTAAAGACGTCGAATCCTCAATGGCGGATTGGCGTTATAGAATATGTCTGCGTTGATGGTTGGCCGAGCAAAGTTGTAGCCCATCCAGTCGTGTTGCCTCATAATTGCTTCGCGATGCATGGTTTCTGCTCGAGCACGTGCCACTAGGTACTCTTGAGCAGGACTGACTTCAAACCGAGCGTAACCTGGCGAACCTGTTCCGCCGGTCAAAGGCTCATCATTTTCTGCAAAAACTGAGGAGGACGAGATGGCCCCTGTCAAACAAAATGCAGCGAAAAAAAGTCGCATAGAATGGTCTCTCAAATTGGCAGTAAAGTTAAATTGACCAACCATCCATGGCTCCATGCTCGCAATTGAATTCGTTTCCGAGCGTTCACTGATCTTTATCGGAGCGGGTTGTTCTAAAATACAGGAGATTTCACTCGCTTGGTACAATCCTATCAAACGTCAGGGCTTTAACGCTTTGGGCTTGTTGGACGATTCTGAGTTTTGAGATAAACTCTGGCGATAGGTATTTTTTTGATTCGTCCTCACCCCCCCGTTCTTCCAATGCTCGATCGAAAATTTGTTTTAGAAAATGCTGAGTTGGTTAAAGCGAATTGCATCCATCGTGGTGCACATGCCGAAATCGATCGGTTTGTCGAGTTAGAATTGCTCCGAAAGTTGAAACTCAATCAAGCCGAGGAGTTTAACCGGCAAGCCAATGCGACGAGTGCCAAGATCGGTGCTGCAACCCCGGCGGACCGTGAGGCCATCAAAGAGCAAGGCCGGAAACTGCGAGAGCTAAAAGAAGCGGTACAGTCGGAGCACGATGTATTGGACAAAGAGATTGGGACGATCCTGTCGCGTGTCCCAAATATGACACATCCCGCAGCACCGATCGGTCGGGACGATCAAGCGAATTTAGAGATTTCGCGAGGCAAGACGGCCATTCCGACATTTGATTTCCAGCCTAAAGATCACTTGCAACTCGGCAAACAGCATGACATGATCGATTTCGAGGCGGGCGCTCGAGTCGCAGGTGCTGGTTTTTACTTTCTCAAGAACGACGCGGTTCTTTTAGAGCTTGCTCTCCAGCAGTTCGCAGTGCACATGTTGATCAAACAGGGCTTTGTACCCGTTTCAACTCCTGACGTGGCGAATACTGAAACACTCCATGGAATTGGATTCATCCCTCGCGGTCCGGAAACTCAGATCTACAGCATCGAAAACACCGACCTGAATCTGGTCGCCACTGCGGAAATCACGCTGGGTGGCATGTACGCTGGCCAAGTGCTGGAAGCAGAGAGCTTGCCACTGAAACTGGTCGGCATCAGCCATTGCTTCAGAACGGAAGCTGGGGCTGCTGGCCGTGCGTCCAAGGGGCTTTATCGAGTTCATCAATTCACCAAGATTGAGATGTTCGCGTTCACGCTTCCGAATCAAAGTGATGCCGTTCACGAAGAGTTGCGTCAGCTTGAATGCGATTTGTTTGATCTGCTGGAGATTCCCTTTCGAGTTGTTGATACCGCAACGGGCGATCTTGGCGGTCCTGCCTATCGCAAATACGACTTAGAAGCATGGATGCCAGGCCGTGGGACTGCAGGGGAATGGGGCGAAGTGACCAGCACTTCTAACTGCACGGACTATCAAGCCCGACGGCTTAATATTCGCTCCCGAACCAAAAACGAAAAAGGTACTCAATTGGTGCACACGCTTAATGGTACTGCCATCGCCATCAGCCGAACTATTATTGCCGTTATGGAGAACCATCAATTGGCCGATGGCTCGATCCGGGTTCCAGCCGTGCTTCGCCCGTGGATGGGTAAGGACGTGATTGGAAAGTAGCCATTTTTGTTGATCAAGCACATTGTAGAATTTGCTCGAGTCCGTCGTCAACCCAAGGTTGTTAGGCGAGCGGCGATGTGAAAACTACCAATCCTAACCCGATACGTAAGTGAGGGACCTGCGGAATCGTCCCTCGCGCACGCATCGGGTTGGGATATT
>JAYVPE010000743.1:0-11292 GCA_043757575.1 Pirellula sp. | reverse complement strand
ATAGGCGACTCTACATTGACTCCGACCCGACGCGGCTGGATGCGAGTGCTGGAGCTGCGGCAGTTGGCGATCAATGGCGGGCGTGGCGTTCTGAGATGAACCGTGTGGTTGCCGGAAAAAAAACGTTGTTAAAAGACGCTGGCAGCGAAATTATATTGCCAGCGTCCACTGGAACGCCTCATGGGAAAAAACTGCGGTACGAGCCCGAGCCGCACAAAAATGTCCTTGGATATTGGACGGAAGTCGACGATTGGGCGGATTGGGAACTGACGATCCCAAAAGACGGAAACTACGAAATCGACGTGCAGTGTGGCTGCGGGGCGAACAATGGCGGGTCCGTCGTTCGTTTGGAGGTTTCCGACCAATCGCTACAGTGGACAGTTCGCGATACCGGCCATTTCCAGAGCATGATCATCGAGGAAATTGGCGCGTTGAAACTCAAGGCAGGCAAATATCGATTGGCTGTGCGACCACAGGCCAAAACTGGAGCCGCCGTTATGGATATTCGAACCATTGTGCTTCGATCGATTGCCGAATAACATTGAAACAGCAGCTCGGGCGCAGAATTTGTCCATGATGACGAAACGAATAGGATGCAAACAACGGGGCCACGCGAAGAATTCAAGATTGAAGTGATGTTAAACCGATCCTAAGGTTATTCGTTCGTATTGATCCTGCACTTGGAATCCAACGAGACTTTTTTATGGCAGCGGAAAATTATTCGCGATACCAACAGTCGGTTATCCGCAATTATTACAACAACAAAGACAATGTATCATTGCAACGGGCGCAGGAATTGCTGACAGATCTCTATTTGGCTGAAGGCAAGAAACGTGAAAAAGTATGGGATAGCTTGTTCGTGCATTTGGAACGATTAGGCGTTCCATCGGATCAGCTCGATCACTTGAAAAAATCCAATAATCCGGAATTGATTGCACAACTGATTCAAAAGAAGATTTAAGATTTTTGCTCCTGCATATCCTCGGGCGAAGCCTCTACGCCCAAGTTCAGTACAGTTTTGGAACGCGATGCTTTTTCTTTGGGCGGTTGCGTTCCGAGCAATCGGTCCCCCGTCAGCATCGTCAGTCCAAACCAATAATTCTCGTTTTGAAAGTGATGCAATCGATGGTTTCGCCACAAGCGTCGGTAAAACCAAGTGTGCGGTGTATATGAAGTATGAATGAGGTAATGAACCCATTCGTAATTCAAGATGAACAAAAACGTAACCAAGATTCCTGTCAAAATAGCGTGCATTGAGACAAATCCGAATGCGTAACCCATTGCCCATATCATTGGCACACCACCCAGGAACAGCACCACAAAATAGGTCGTCGTGAGTCCGTATTTTGGGTCCCAAGGATTGCGATGATGGGCACGGTGCGTCTTGGTGATTACGAGCTCTAAAATGCGTTTTCCAAAACGCAACGCAGGCAGATGCTCGAGCCATGCATGAATGAGCCACTCTTGAAATGGCCAAAATGCGATGATCCCTACGATCACCCATAGATCTGCCCAGGAGTATTCAAAATCCAATCCGCGCACTAAAAGTGTGACGATACAGGCTATAGCAATCACCTGAGGTCCGCGGTGAGTAAACATGCCTTTCGCAGCACAAATTAAGCTAATTTGCGGACCAAATCCAGGCTTCTTATCTTTGGCGGGCAGTGCTTCTTCTTCTGTCCACGTGTAGGCACGTACCCAAAAAAACAATGTCATCAACACTGCAAAATAGCTTGCAAATCCCAGTGCCAGCGTAGCCATGAGCATTCTTCACTTTTTTCATCGAGGCCGACGGGGTCAATTGCGACCCCCCGATAGAGGTTTTATGCTTTGTATGTAAATAAGGCAATTCGAATGCAAGACTTTGTCGGTTGTTCAAGCTAGAAGTCGCTGATTGAGTGGTGAATGTTGGATAAAAACGACTATCATAGGGGAATGACAAATGAAACTGCTGAACCAGTCGAAAAGACTGAAAAACTATCCATCCTCGAACAAACAGAGCATTCTCTAATCCGTTGGTTCGTGGACCGTGATCTCCCAAAATATCGTGCGAAGCAGGTCTTGAGCGCGATCTACCAGCGGCGAATCGACAACTTTTGCGACATGTCCGAATTGCCAAAGGATCTGCGAACCAAACTGGATGAGCATTTTTGCATCTTTAGGACAAAGACTGCAGAGTCACAGCAATCCGAGGACGGAACCGAAAAGCTCTTACTTGAGTTGCCAGACGGAGGTCGCATTGAATGTGTTCTTTTGCGAGATGGGCCGCGGCGTTCAGTTTGCTTGAGCAGCCAGGTCGGATGTGCAATGGGCTGCGTGTTTTGTGCCAGTGGACTCGATGGGGTTGACCGTAATTTGACTCGGGGCGAAATACTTGAGCAAGCGTTAAAGCTTCAGAGATTGCTGGAACCTGAGGAACGACTTAGCCACATCGTCATGATGGGCATGGGCGAACCACTTGCCAACTTACGCAACGTGCTCGAGGCGCTGGACGTCGCTCGTGATAGCGATTACGGACTTGGCATCAGCCCACGCCGCATCACGATCAGTACCGTTGGCTTGCCTCCTGCAATCGACAAACTAGCCGAGGCTCATTCGCCCTTCCAGCTTGCTATAAGCCTTCATGCACCCACGGATGAGCTGCGAACAAGACTTGTACCGGTAAATAAAAACATCGGAATCGAAGCCATTATGGCCGCGACCGAACGGTACTTTGCTGTTACCAGCCGACGATTGACGTTTGAGTATGTATTGCTCAAGGGCCTTAACGATTCGCCCCAATGCGCCGAGCAACTCGTGAAACTCCTTCGACGTCGCACTGCCATGCTCAACGTTATCCCTTACAACCCTGTACCTGGCTTGCCCTACGAGACGCCAAGCTCCGAATCGATTCTCGAATTCCGCCGCATCTTGATGGAGGGAGGTATCAACGTCATGTTCCGTCAGCGAAAAGGAAATGACATTCAAGCGGCCTGCGGTCAATTGCGCCGGCTTCGAGAGCGTGAGCCGCAAATCGTACATCTCGACAGCAACACCTAAGAGGTATAACATAAGTTCCAAAACCTTATCTTTCGCTTGGGGCCGATTATGAATTTTAGCCGATTTAGATGGCTGAAGTCACTGATTCCTCTAACACTTTCCTTTGTGGCTGTCTTTTCGTCTGCGGTCGGGATTTTAGGTTTGTCGGATGCGATTGGACAGGAAGTTTTTTCTTCCAACAAGCGGACTGTGCTCGATGCACTACGTGCGGTGGACTCCCCCTTAGAAAAGGAAATGGAATGGGTAGTCGCCTTTCTGGAAAAGAGAGTCGAAGAGAATAGCGAGGACTCTTTAGCAAACTGTGTTCTAGCAATCACTCAATTTCGAACGCAGGCATTCGACACAGCGAAGATGTCCTTCGAGCGAGCAAACTCAGGCGATACAGCAAAGAGTACGCGTACAACGAATGGAAAGTTTCAATTGCTCTGCGCAATCAATACCGAAGACGGAGCAACAGCGACAGTACTTTTTCAGTCTTTGTTGAACGCATGTCAACGCGAGTCAACGCCTCTTGCTTTGCGTAAATCTTTCTGCGAATGGATGGGTGAAGTCATCGGAGTTTTGGATTCAGAAGCAGCGCATTCGCCAATTGAGCTCGAGTTGCTAGCGAAGGCTAAAAAGGCACTCATCGGGATCGCAGAAACCAAACTGAGCCAAGCGTTCGAAAACCAGTACTCTTTGTCCCGTGAAAAAGCAGATGAAATCAAGAAAACTCTTCTGCTATATGCAAAAGTAGGAGATGCTGGCATGAAGGAGATGGATCGAACGATGTCGGATGAATTGGAAAAGCTTGAGGAAATCTTGGCTGCAGCAGTCAAGGAATCGAAGGAGCTGTCCAGCGAGAATCAGGCCGCTGTGAAAGGCCTACGACTTGAGATGGTAGGTATCCGAGAGCAAATCCGCCGAAACGAAACGGACTGGACAAAAAGCGCTCCCGGCATGCCATTTCCCGTAAATCCTCCCCTAGGTACACCGCAGATTCCCTATCGCGATGCCATTTACGTCGACCAATACTATACTCGTACGGTAACGGAAAACGCTAATAACCAACTGGTCACGCGTCAGATCCGAGAACGCCGCGACTTTCGTGACATCGAAGCTGAGCGTAACATCATTTACCAGAACCAAATGAATCTCTATCAGACTCAATTGAATAACTTTAACATCCAACTGTCCTTGTTTAGCCAATACCAAAAAAACTTAGCTGAGTGGAAACGACGTGATGAAGAGCGTCGCAATAAATTGACCGAACAACGCAAAGCGCTGGAAGATCAAAATGCGCAGGTCAAAGTCAAAATAGACGCATTGGAAGATTCAAAAAAAGGTAAAGGGAGTGGGAATACCGATTTACGAAATTCGATTGCACAGCTCAAGGTCGAGCAAGAGTCCATACGAAAGGTATTGAATGCCGCCAAGTCGGGAAAGCCACACCTTGCCCTTCGCCCAATTACGATCGACCCTTGGTTGCTCACCGAAGAAAAGAATCTACTTTTGAAGCAATTTGTGGAAAAGCGGTAGGGCATGCTGAGCTGGCTACGACAGGGCACCCGCGAGATCTTTTAAACCGTGCTTTGGACGGAGCAAATGGGTCAATGCCGCGTAGGTGGAGCAACACCATTTTTTCGATAGACATTGTACGGCAGTTCGTCTGGATGCTCCTGCCAGTACCTTTCATTTGCAAGTTGCCTATCGCGTTCAACTTGCGGGTCCGGCGGCGGGAATAACAAGTCAAAAACATTTACTTCGGCAAACGCTGGTCGATAGCGCAGTTTTGAGCTTTGTGGAAAAGCTTCGTTGGGTACGAATCGACAACCGGCAAGCATTATGCAGAACAGCGCAGCCAACTTGGTCTTGTGCTTTGACTTCATGAACCGGGCCCTTTCCTTTGCGGTCATTCATAGGGGGGATTTTGCGATGAGTCAATGCAGATCCATCACGGATTTGTTTTATAATTCCTCCCTAATTACAAATTCCGCCCAGCGGGAAGAACGGTTGAGCATCGATTTAGATCCACTTTGATCTTGACAGTCGTCGTCATGTCAACGCGCGGTTGCGACGGATTGATGAACTCCAGGCTTCCTTTAGCCACGATTATGTCGCCAGCTTGGAAGTCGTTTCGGACTTCGATCAAAGGTCGAATGGCGTTGGTGAAATCCGCGATGTCTAGCTGCAGATCTTGGAACGGTATTTTAGTCGGCGTTGTCCCAATCGGATCCGAAGTTATAGTTTTGTTTGTATCCGTTCTCTGGCGTTCCAGTGTGAACGTAGCGTACCCGTCGGTTTGAACATAGGGATAGGTTGACTTGATGGCAATTCGCAACGCCCCAGGTGGGTTAATCAAGCAGAACGATCCGTGACACGGTTCCGCCAGATCTGTTCTGCATACGACACTCCCGGACAATTCTATCTTGCCAACCAAGTCATAGTCGCTCTTGTGTTCAGGTGGTGTCGCTTGTTTCTGTTCGATTCGTTTGCTAATCACCAACGGATTGGACATGCCCGCCGGGGTTGCAACCCGAACCTCAAAATGCCCCGACTCCGACAGCGATTCGGTGAGTTTCCCAACTCGAACGCGGATCAACTCGCGACTGATGACTTCGACGGCGGACTCGTTTGCTTTGTTTAAGTGCTGTTCGGAGCCTCCGGCCACGACGTAGGTCAGGGTTGGATGGAAGTTCTTGCCAGAGATAAAAAAGTCGGCTTTAGTTTGCGCTGGATCCAAGTAGGTCAAGCCATAGTAGTAGTCCACGGTTGGCTTGAGCTGTTTCTTGCCAGCATCGAATAGCCCACTTCCCGTCTGTTCGTAGTGATAGGGAAGTTTGACGTCATGGGTTTGCATCCCCAACATCGTTTCCAGTTGATCCATCCGGCTGACCAGACGACCAAAGTCGCCTGGGCGATAGCAATGTTGATTGTTGGGATCTTGCGTGCATGTGCGAAGCCGATGCAAACGACCGCCTTGGGCAACCATCTCTTCGTAGGATCGCTTGGTCACGCCTGGCCGAGCCACCTTTTCCCAGTTGGTGCTAACGTCAAACGATACATCGGTCACGAAGGATGGCATCGCAATCAGCACTTCGCAATCGCGAATACCTGGCTCAAGTCGTCGATGTTTGCGATCATAGTGATCGGTCGGACCAGTCGACCATATGGTTCGTGCCAGGGCACCGATGTTCGTGCTTTCACTGGGCGGAGTCTGGATACGTGGGTGGAAGTACCAGCCGAATGTGTCGTCGCTATGTGCAAACGCGACGGCGGTTCGATTTAGTCCAATCGTTGCCTCATCCAAAGCAAGCTTACGGCTCATTTTGAGCTTCTGGTCCGCCGCAAAGGAAGTGCCCTTGGCGACGCTGAAAGCCAATGCAACTTGCATTTCTCGGCGTCGCGAGAACGCATCGTAAGCGTTCTGTTGTTCGGCGATTGGGTCCAAATTGAAAACATGCAGCGGAAACGTCTGACGAATGATCGTTTCCCATAGCATGACCGCGTCGGGACAGTTGGACGCATAGAACTGGACGCTATCCGAAACAGCGCACTGCTCCGCTGCGCTCAGCCCCTTGGTTTCCAAGTCTTTGAGGATCTTTTTGAGGTTGCGATCCAAGATGCCGGATTGGAGAGCCAGCAGCCAACTGCTGCTTTCAAAAATGCCGTTAAGTGCAAACGCGGAGACGCTTTGGGTCCATTCCGCTCGGTGCACACTTACTTGATCGAATTGCCCTTTGACAAAGCTATCTCCGGAGATTGCGATCGTATTGATGTTCGCGTCGTAGATTTGATTCTCTAGGAGCGCGTTATGGGTTTGTTCAAGGGTTGCGAACAAGAACTGCCTGATCTCCTCCGACTTAGGCAGATCCAGCACAAAGGCTGTCGGCAATGACTCGAACTGCTCAACTGCATTGTCCACAAGCGTGTCGAGGGCATCATCACCATAGATATCTGAATGGGAAACATAAGGGACCAAAGATGGTATCGAAGCGATTGAACGTGTAACATTGCTTGGCGATTTAATTCGCTTCACAGGCATTTCCGATTTTAAAATAGCGATTCTTTTTGCATACGAGGAGGTTGAAAGTATTCTCGATTGCAATTGCGTCAGATTTTCTACTCCGCCTCTATCTTTAAGGAGTTTTGCAATCTTTTTGCGTTGCTCCTTTGCGTCATTCCAATCAGCAAGGATTCTCGGTGTTAGGGCCTCGACTAGATCGGCGATGACCATCTTGGGAAATGTATTTCGCAAATGAGCTTGGTCGACTTGCAACTGGGCGCGCAGCGTGACCACAGCACTATACCCCTCGGTGGTTTCTCGGCCAGGTAACACAGAGACTGGAATGCGAAACAGGTAGAGGCCGTAGCCAGCGGCTCGGCTGTTGTCGTCGCCGATCATGCGCCGACGCAATGCTTGATTGGCGTGAATAAATGTCGATCGTTCCCGATCCAATTCGGTCGGTTCCAGAGCTACCCCTTTGTTGGTCGGGGCCACTCCTAGGGTGGGCGATGAAATGAGTGAAAATGCATTTGTGGTTCCACTGGAGGTAGGCATTATGTTTAATGCGGACACCGACGGAGCGGGTGCTCCACTAAGTGCTTGTCCAATCGCGGTGGCGCTCAAGAACTCTCCTTGATCGCTACGGGCGATGTACGCTTGCACCGACTCGCTAAAGCGTTTGTCAAATGCTGTATTGTCATCTAGTGCCATGAGCCGTTCGTACTCTTGGATCGAAGCGATGAGGTTGCCATCTCCCCACACGTCAGGCTTCTTGACCGTGATCGAACCATCACGGCGAATGTCATCTTCGAGCATGGTCAAGTCGCGAGCCACCTCGAGCATCGTATCTCCGATAATGGGCTCTTTAATATCGCGGTGTCGCCTTCCGAAGGCGGCGTCCCAGAAATCATGGTGGCCTGCATCCGGTGCGAGACTGCCTCGATAAGGAGACGAGGCTTCACATCCAAAAATACTTCCGAGCGAACAAATCAGCAAAGTATGGAAAGCGACTTTTTTCATTGGATGAGATTCCCTTCGCATCACAACTATCGAAATGCATGCACTTCAAATTGACTTCCAGCATTCGAACCGCACCACGAAACTAAAATCGGCTTCCTGCCGAATGATTCAAGCTCGCCGATTTGTTATCGGTCGTTTCTATTTTCAACAGGCACCCCAAATCTTAGAAGAATCGCTATTTATTGCTGACTCGCCTCTTTGACCATCTTGTACTTGAGAAACGACTCCAAGAATCCTTGAAGCTCTCCTCCAAGTACAACATGAAAATTGCCGATCTGAAATCCAGTGCGTGAGTCTTTTACGCGTTGATCCGGATGCAAGAAGTAGTTGCGAATTTGCGAACCAAACCCAGTTATTGTCTTGTTCTGGTACTTGACGGCTTGTTCCGCTTCTTGCTTTTCCTCTTCTACACGGGCCATTCGAGCTCGCAACATCTTCCAGGCCTGGGCGCGATTCTTGTGTTGGCTCCGGTCGCTCTGGCATTGGGCGACGATGCCGGTAGGCAGGTGCGTCAGCCGAATCGCAGAACTCGTTTTATTTACGTGTTGGCCGCCGGCACCAGACGCGCGATAGACATCTTCACGCACATCCTTTTCGGCTATCTCAATTTCAATCGCATCGCTTACTTCAGGCGAAACATCCACGGCAGCAAAACTAGTCTGTCGTTTGCTCTCTGCGTTGTACGGACTGATCCGCACTAATCGATGGATACCCTCTTCGCCCTTAAGATATCCATAGGCAGAAGGCCCGCGAATGATCACTGTGGCTTGAGTGATACCGGCTCCCTCGTTGTCAGATCGATCGACCAACTCGGCGGTATAGCCATTCTTTTGAGCCCAAGCAATGTACATGCCCAAAAGCATCTCGGCCCAATCGTTGGCATCAAGACCGCCTTCGCGAGCATGAACCGAGAGGATGGCGCCGAACTCGTCCATGGGACCACTTAAGAGAGCCTTCAGCTCCAATTTCTCAATTGCGATTTCAAGCTTGGAAATCTCGGTTTCAACCTCAAATGCAACCGCAGGATCGTCCTCCAGCATGCTCGCCAGTTCGGTCAAATCGTTGCAAGACTGGATCGCAAAACGTAACGGTTCTGCTACCGACCGAAGATTTTTTAGTTGCTGGACGGTCTCTTGCGCTTTTTCAGGACTGTCCCAGAATGTGGGACTGGCCATGTGAGCGTCGAGTTTTTCAATTTGCGCAGCCTTATTGGCGTAGTCAAAGACCGTCTCGTAGTGGAACCAAACGAACACGGACCGCTTCGATACGATTTAGTAGATTGCTATCACTCATCAGAATGGAATTAGGAAAACGGCAACGAGCAGGATTTGAAAAACGGGTGCGAGTCCAATTTAGACTCACGCGGCCAGTAACGACTTGCCGATGGTGACGATTGTACCACATCGGCAAAATTTAGGTCCACGGTGACGTCATGCAAATTCAATCTTCGCGTTTCGGGAAAATGGACATTAATCACTCAGACATGCTGCTAATGCCGCATGGTTTAATCGGGTTTGAAACCTGCCGCCATTGGATTTTGCTGTCCGGCGAAGGCAATGAAGAGGTCGCTTGGTTGCAATCGATCGCTCAGTCAAACGTAGCGATTCCAGTGGTTAGCCCACGTCGTTTCGCTCCTAACTATCGAGCGCATGTGAACAGGCGAGAGCTCACGCTGTTGCATATTCACACAGAGGATCAACTCTACGTCTTGAGCGTCGTCAGCAGGAGCGGTGTCACATTGACCGCCAATTTGAAGAGCCCGATTTTGCTGAACGCATCTCGCCACCTGGCCGTCCAGGTTGTTGTAAACGATGAACAGCCATTGGCTTTGCCACTCGGCTTGACCAACGCCGCCGCAATGCGCAGAGCGGCGTAGCATTGCTCCGGAATTGCTCAAGGCCGTCTAAGCCGATTGCCGAAGTTGTAACGACAAGTACCATTATTCCGGCATTGAGTTTCTTGTCATTGCTGGCCCCACACCTCGGTGATGCAAAATAAGCGATATAGCTCATGACAACTTCACGAAATCCCCTTGCATCTAGGAAATTGGCCAAGCGACGCCAACTGAGTCAATTCCTTTGCGTCGTTGCATTTGGAGGATCTGTAGTTTCGATAATGGGTTGTACGACCACTCCGGGCAGTCGAACATCCATTTGGCCTACACGCACTGCCGGGTCGACTTCGAATATGGCCACTGGAGCCTCTGGCGTGACTGGTTCCATTGCATCAACGTCACAAGCGGTTAAGGGCCAGTTCTCTTCCATGGGTTCTGCGGTATCTTCAGCATACGGCAAAGCTAAAACAGTGATTTCATCCCCGTTTGGTGCGACCTCGGAAACAGGAGATCCGACGAGTTTAGGCATCAAGCCGTCGGTTGGTCCCGAATTGCATGTTTTGAATGGTCAACTTCATGAGTCCCAGGGGAATTACGCCAAGGCCCTTGATAGCTACAGCAAAGCCCTCGAAATTGAGCCCAAAAACCCGCCTGCGCTTCTCAGTACAGCCCGACTTTATGAACGTCAAAACGAAAAGGACAAGGCAGTCGAGTTTTATCAAAAGGCCGCAACCGTTGCTCCTAACAATGCAGCCATTTTTGCTGACCTGGGCGGTCTCCAAGCTCGCAGCGGTAACCTAACAGCAGCTCGATCCGAATTGCAAAAAGCAGTGAACCTTGATCCAAAGAGTGCGTCGTATCGTTCCGCACTTGCGGGTGTGATGCTCGACTCTGGAAACTCGGATGCTGCGATGGCCGAACTGCATCAAGTAAACAGCCCGGCAATGGCAAACTACCAAATGGCCTATTTGCACTTCGCTAGAAAAAACGTTCCTGCGACTCAGCAATATCTCGGCTCTGCGCTGCAGATTGATCCAAATCTGAAACCAGCTCGCGATTTAATGGCCAGCATGGGCGGTGCTCAAAATATAACTCAAATGGCACAGCAGGGGTCGCAAGCGATTCAGCAAGCTCAAGGCATCTATCAGCAAGCAGGGGCCGTCGGAACCAACATTCAAGGTCTAATGAACACGTCATCGTTGCCCGTACCTGCCGTTTCGCATTCCGCGATCGGTCAGCGGCCAGTTACGCGACCAAATTCAGGGGCCACAAGTTTGCCTTCTTTCGAACAAGCGGCTCAGACTTCTTCGCTCTTGAGCCGCTAATTATCCAACATGGGTGCCACAATGTTGTTGATTCGATGCCATCGGGATTGCACCCACCCCTGGTATCTATCGCACCTACCGAGTCTCGT
>JAYVPE010000742.1:0-3047 GCA_043757575.1 Pirellula sp. | reverse complement strand
TCGCGAGAAGTCAGCAACAGGTAGTGCGTTCCCGTCGTGGGAATGGTCCCAACGTTTTCTAGCCCCAATCGATTGCTAAAGACGGTTTTGCTATCTGGGCCCAACAATGCCCAGCCGCCACCCGGAGTGCTGCCAAGATCATCGAAAAAGAGCCGATCGCCGGCTGAGGACTGAAATGAGTAAATCTGCGGAGCCCCAACGGCGGCCAGGTTGCCAACGATTTCTGCATCCAGGTTCATCGCTTGGGTTGGGATATCATATTTGACAACGGATGTGCTCACGGGAATCGAGTTGCTGTTACGCAATTTGACGTAGTATGTTCCTGTTTGCGGCAGTTTTGAACCAACGATGTCATCGTAGTTGATCGAACCACTTTCCAATTGTAAGATCGAGGTCTCCAAGCCCGAATCGCTAAAAATCACTCGATCCCCAATGGTTCCTTCGAACGCAAAGTAAGTTTCTGCAAAGCGCTGCAGCGACACATTGACGGGCGTTCCCGTTGCAAGTCTGCGATTGGGCGCCTGCATGTTCAACATGCGGAAGCTGAAAGTGATTGGCGTTGAACTGAATCGATTGTCGTATGTTACGGAGTACTCTCCGGAACGCGGTAACACTGCGGGACGGTATCCTATTTGCAATTTTTCGCCGGTTGCAAGATGTTGAAATGTCGGAAAGAAGGACTGCACGCCAAGATTTTCGTACGAAATAGACAGTCCAGCCGGCCCGCTAAAACGGAATTCAACCGCTTCGTTCGGTTGCAGCGTTGCCGTGTGCACTTGATCGAACCCGCTGGTCGCCGAGGATGCAGGAGTTTCTGTATTTACAAATAGTGCCGTTTCAACGTCGGAATCTGACTTGTTGTATACAACCAACAAGTATTTGCCCGTCAGGGGTAACGTTGACGTGAGTGAGCTGGAGTACAAAAACGAATTATCCGGCGATATCAATCTAAGTTCCAATGATGAACTGTACGGGTAGGTAACACGAGTTCCAGCGATACCGTCAAATTGCCACGTTGTAGTATGGAAGGCCGGCACGTTGACTTGCAGTGATTTATTCAGTTCTAAGACAGGAGCATCGGAGAACTTATGCAGTTTGAATTGATAGAGACCAGCGAGTCGCGAGACGCCTTGATCGTTTCCTAGCGGGAAGTCGACAACGATGCGATAAGTGCCAGTCAATGGTAGTATTACTGGATCGGTGTCGAAGGCCGTTAATGTCCGCACCAGTGTCAAGCCATCTGGACCGATGAGTTGCATTTGTGCAGGTAGTTGAATTTGTGGCGAGACGTCTCGTCCATCGATAAGAATCCTTTCGCCAGCAGTCCCATCAAAAGTGTATGTGTGCCGCTCGCCAGCCTGAGAAATATCGCCTCGAATGACTCCATCACCGGACAGGCTATCTACCTTTTTCAGCAAGTTGCCTCGCCCATCGTATGTGTAGAACGTCAAATTCCCGCGAGCATCTTTGGTGGAATTCACGAGGTTATTGCTGTCTCGCGTGGATGCTGGCAGTTTCGCTACAGAATCTCTTTGCGAGACCACTTGGCCAAGCCGATCGAGCGTGCTCGTGATCACGTTGCCGTTGGCAGTAGCGTATTGCGATTGGGCATCTCCAAGACTGACAGCAATTGGCGCATTGTTCCTGTCCGAAGTATTTCGGTACAGTCCACGGACTTCCACGGGTGCGATCTTTATCTCCGAGCCATCCTTGCGAATCGAACGCGATGCCCGGCCAGCAAAATCATAGAACGTCTGCTCCGTGAGACCGCGTTTGTCGATCTCGACGGTTTGGTGATGGTTGTTGTCGTACTGCCAAGTTCTCGAAGTCCCATCCGGATCGGTGACCTTGGTCAAATTGCCAGCCGCATCGTAATTGAACTGTGTAATGCGATTGGCAGGATCGACGATGCTAGCGACTCGACTGTTCGAATAGGTAAAAACGGTCTGCAGCCCAACCGGGTCGGTGATTTTGGTCAAGAGACCTGCAGCGTCATAGCTGTAGACTGTTTGATTACCATTTCTGTCGACAATACTCTTCAGTCGGCCTTGAGTGGTGAACGAATAAACCGTTTGGTCTTTCATTGTTCGTGTAAAGGATCCATCTGGTTCTTTGGACAAGATGGAAAAATCACCACCTGGGGAAACGTAACCTGGTTCGAATATCAATTCACTTCCATCGCCATCCACCAACAGGACGGATCCGTTTGGATTTGCGATCAGTTGTTGAAGTCCCGCCAGGCCCCAACCTGCACCGAACGGACTCTGAATCGTATTAACATGGATTATCGTGCCCTGTTGGTTGGCGAGCGTTCCAACTAGTCCTGGACTCCCGTTAAATGATGAGAACACCTGGAGTATGCCGCTCGTCAAGCGGTATTGAAATGTACCGCTCGGATCGTTGCGCATGTCAAGTTGCAATGCTGCATCGATTGTCCCGCCGGATGCGGGAATGGACCAGAAGTTTTCTGCAAACACTCCCCCACGCCAACTCTCTATGAGACTGGAGAAGGACTTGTAATAGGTGCCGTTGTCGACGCCGATTCCTGCCGACAGCCGATAACTTGGGTCGGGAACTGCATTTTGATAACGAAAATGAACGATGGGCTGCGGGTCCGCTCGCAGCGAATCGTAAACAAGTGTTAACCCTTTCGATTGACCCTGCGACTGATACGAGACCAAATCGTGCGACTCGATCACCGCACCCGAATATGTTTCCACTTGCGAATTGATGGGACATACATGCTTCACTTGTTTGCAACCCGTCTTGCTTTGATACGGATACGGGCCTGGATCGGGTTGAAAGGGTGGGTCTGCTACAAAGTACCAACTGCTATAACGGATACCACCGGAAACGGTATCGATGGTCTTGCCATCAGCGCTCACAATCATTCCGCCTACGATTTCAAACTGACCATTGGTAGGATTGACGGCCCACAAATCCATGGAGCGTCCAGGTACCCTACCCGCGCGATTGGGTAGTTTGATGGGCGCAGGAGTTGAGAACACCATCTCGCTGGGTTGTATCGTAGTAACCAGATCGGGAAT
>JAYVPE010000741.1:0-3052 GCA_043757575.1 Pirellula sp. | reverse complement strand
GAATTTTTCTGCGAGAGCTAAGACCGCATATACCTCCGGAATGAGAGAATCCCGATTGCCAATGATTGGAATCAGCATCTCCTTTGCCTTTTCTGCTTGCCCCGAACGAGCGTAGCATTCTGCTGCCAGTACAAGATCCCTAGAATCTGCAGCGTCGCTTTTCCGCATGCTTTCAATTAGTGATAACGACTCGGTTAGGGATATCAACGAAACATCTAAACAACGCATGAGTTTCTCGGCGAGCCAGGCTTTGTAGAAGTCATTGTCCATGTTTTTTTGGATGACCAATCGCATGGACTCAATCGACTCGCTCCATTGCTTACTCGCTTGTTCCGCATGGCTCTGCTGGTGCTCGAATAGACCGAGCTTCCATTTTACGTCCGCTTTCGAGTATGAGATGTCCGTGTCTGTTGGATACTTCTCTTCCAGCAATGAATAAACCTTGATCGATTCACTGAATAGTTGGGTCGCGTCATCTAGTTGATTGTCGCGGACTAAGGCCTGAGCCAAATACCCCCATACTCCTGAGATCAATGTTGTCTCACCTTTTGGGTCTTGCGATTGTTGTACCATCGGTTCTAGAATCCGGTAACTTTGCTGAAAATGGTTTATGGCAACTTTGGGATCTGGATCGAAGAATAAGGCCGATTGCCCGAGTCCACTGAGGGCAGTCGCGATGCCTCGTCGAAAACTATTCACTTGAGGATAATCGGCGGCAAGATTGCTAAACTGTTCGCGAGCTTTACCTAATGATTCGCTAGCATCTGCGAATCTCTTTTGGTTCAGGCACACAAGCCCGATATCCGTATTGGTCAAAGCTAATGATTCCGAAAATGCGATATTGTCAGGCCAGGATGATCGCAGTTGAAAAAAGACGGACAACGCACTTTCAAGATTGGACTGAGCGTCATTCCATTTTCCGACTCTGCGGTGAATGGACGCCATCGAAACCTGGGTACTGGCGAATGCGGCAAGTACCTCTCGATCGTCTATTCGTTGTGACAACAGTCTTTGCAACTCGCGTTCGATGTCGCGAAGTTGTGCGATTGCTTCTTCGTTGCGACCAACTTTACTCAGTATTCGCCCGAGACTCTCGACCGCGCGATATCGCGCAAGTTGATTTTGCCATTCGCTGTTCAAATCGTTCTGCGAAAAGAGAGATATGGACTTTTCTAGCAAAGGAATGGCCTGAGACGTTTCGGCATTCTCACTAAGAAAATTGGCGTAGTAAATCAGCACGCGGGCTAGCCCGAGATGTACGGCAGAGGACTCGGGATAAACCCTCTCAAGGTGTTGAAGTGTAGCGATTGATCTGTCGAAGTAGTCGCGTGACTCGCTAGTCTTGCCTTCAATATCCAGTGCCAACCCTCGTCGTCCAAGAGTTTTCCCCAATTCGACAAGCCATCGTACAGCCACATCGCTTTTTCCCGCACGAAACTGTTTTTCCCTTCCCTCAATCAAGCCAAGAGCTGCGTCGTATGTTTCTTCAGCAGCCGAATAGTCCGCCTGCATGTGCTGAATATCAGCAACACGAACCAGTGCTCGAATCCGTTCGAGTTCAAGTTCAGGATCGGTCGAACTTGACTCACTTAGCTTCTTATAATCACTGGCTGCTAACTCGAGAAGACGCCGTTGCAGATCACGGGTTGCAGGCAAATAAGATAACGATTCAGAAGTACCCACGAGCAAGGTATCGATTGCGTTGCGAGCAACGCCAATCCGATCGACAGCTTCGTTTTTGTACTCGATTGCACTCAGCTTTGCCGTTTTCTCATTGACTCGAGCACGATTGATGAGGACTGCGCCCAGAATCGCAATCGCCGTCGAAAAACCTACCGCAGAAACAATCGGAATTGTCCAAGTGCGATAGCGACGAAGCCATCGTCCTGCTTTCTCCAGCAGCGGCTCCTTGTTCCCGAGTGCGAGAACACGTTCGTCCGCCAACCATCTTTCGACATCGGCAGCCAATTCTCTTGCAGAGGAATAGCGATTCTCCAATTGGAAGGCCAGCGATCGAAGACAGATGATTGCGAGCGCTCTCGGAATTGCCGGGACAACCTGTCGAGGATTCAGACTTTCTCCATTCCGAATCAGCTCTACAACCTCTGCCAACGATTTCGGTTTTCGATGGATCGGTGGACGATTGGTTAGAATTTCAAATAGGATTGCACCTAAACTGTACACATCTGTGCCGGGGCACATTCGGTCGAGTTGCCCAAGCAATTGCTCTGGCGGTGCATAGGCTATCGTTCCGCTAAAGGAGCCATACTGGGTTTCGCTATTACTGCCACTATTCCGAAGTCGAACAGGTGGTATTTCTGCATTTATTGTGGCAACAGTCTTGCGATGTTCATTAGCCTCTTTCGATAACAGTTTCGCCAAGCCCCAGTCGACTACCAACGTCTCTCCGTGACTGCCCAACATGATGTTCGCCGGTTTCAAGTCGCGATGCAATACTCCACGTGAATGTGCATACTCAATCGTGTTGCAGACATCCAAAAATCGCCCCAACAACTTCCGGAATGGAACACTGTCATAATCCAGCTTCTGACCGGGACTGGTTGAATGCAACTGATCGATGGAGCGCTTAAGTTCTTCTCCACGAATGAACTTCATGGCGTAGTAGGGTGCGCCTTCAGCATCGAGTCCCAATGCGTACACGGGCACTATTCCTGGATGTTCAAGCTGGCCAGTGATTTCCGCTTCTAACACGAACTTTTCTTGATGGACGGCGTCCTCTGTTCGATCCTTTCTAATCTGCTTTAGGGCGACCTCTCTATCGATTTGATCATCCTTGGCTAGAAAAACTACTCCTAGTCCTCCCTGGGCATGTTGTTTGATCAATTGGAATCGTGCTCGGCTTACATCGCTAGAATGCAGTCTCGACTGTGACGATGAACCGGCAGAGCTGGCGTCAGTTGTTGCATAGAGCGAAACGGGAACTATGGGTTGAGTCGCATACGGGTCCGGTTCGTCCGATTGGACCGGTTGTAAAGACACAGTGCTCATGGATACGAGTCCTTTCGCGTAAACAAAATCCTCGAAACTTGGA
>JAYVPE010000740.1:0-3057 GCA_043757575.1 Pirellula sp. | reverse complement strand
TTTAATTTAGGAACTGTGAAGGTACCAGCTAATTTGATTCCTTGGTCAGCGATGGCTGCGTTTTTTCCATTTCTTGGCTTGGAACTACCGTAGCTTACCTCAAAGGGAGTTTCATCAAAAAACGGTGACGAAACCATGGCCGCTTTTTTGGGCAGAACGATCGTCTCAAGTTCCTGGAAAGGTGGGCTGCCTTTCTCAACAACTTTCCTTCTACTCGGCTCCTTATTCGCAGAACCCGGAAGCATCTCCTTTTCTTTATTTACGGAGGATGTCGAATCTTTGGTAGCGACTTTTGCATTAGACTTATCATCCATCAGCAACTTCATTACGAGCGGCAACGGAAGCGGTCCTTGGATAAAACGGCCATCCAATTGATTCCCTTGTTCGTTTAGTGTGGCCACAAATTTGGCTCCAATGGTTTTCATTTCAAAAGTAGTGCTTCCGTTCTCGTTAATACTGACTTGCGCTGGAATTCCGACCGCGTTTTGCGTCATAGAGTCAAAGAGCATTCTTGGTGCATCGGCCGTTGCGAACGGCGGTTTGGAGTAAACCCGGATGCGAAAATCCATCTTGCGAACTACCAGGTCAAGTGTTCCGAGCCAGACCGAATCGGCTCCTAGATTGCGGCGCGTTTCTAACGGCAGCGAGTCGCATTTTTGCATATTGAGTGGTAGTTTTTCGCCGACTTGCTCAAAGTCACCGACAACTTGATCGACCGAAAACTGTTTGCCTGAGTACTTGGCTGTTCGTTTGGCATCGGTCGGGTTTTCGACGGTGAATTGCCAAACTCCACTCGTGTCAATTTGGAAATTGCTCAGAGGAAGCTCAATGGTAGTTTGATCAGGACTAACAATGGAGCCAGCAATTGCCTTACCGTCCTTGTCGCGTTGCAAGCGCACAACGGTTCTCAATTGCTGCTTGGGTGTCTCGATCCAACCGAACCAGGATTCGTTTAGAGGAGGCGCTGCGGCTTGAACCGCTAGTTCCTGCGCTTGCGATAAAGCAATCGTTGATGCCAGTGATAACAGGATTCCAAGGCAGACTGCGGCGATGAAGAATTTAAGGCGGTTCGTCAACATGTCTTTGATCCGGTTGATCCTACTGCTTTTGCTGTTTTTCGAAGTTGAGGGTAAGCCGAATCTGTTCGTAGGGGACACTTTGCTCGAGTTGCTCGAAAATGGGCTTAAGCTTTTCGCGACCGACAATATCTGCTGCTACAATAATCCGCTGTTGCAACTCAGGTGCGAGCCAACAATCGATCGACGAAATCGCCTCGTCCTGCATCATATCCAACAAATGAGACACGACAGTCCCAACGGTGATCTCCGCTTTTTTTGCGATTTCTTCGAACGGTCGACTCGCTCGCAATAGGGGATACGTTATCGCTTTGGTCCCCGATGCTCCCAACCGAGTCGTTCGTGTTTTGGTAATCGCTTGGCTGGTTGAATTCTTTTTCCAGTCGACATCCATCGCGACAGAAACCGAATTGCAGTGCTCCTGAATGGCTTCTAAAAACGTTCGACCGTAGGCGTTCAGCTTTACATTTCCAATTCCAGAGACGTTCAACAGTCCCTCTAAGGTAGACGGTCGTTGAGCGCTCATTTCGATCAAAACATTGTCTGAGAAAATGATGAATGGAGGCACGTTTTGTTCGCTCGCCAACTTACGCCGAACGGCTTTCAGCTTTTCAAACAATACGTTGTCCGCATGCGCTGTCGCATCGCTAGTCGCCGATTGCCCTCGATCCTTGGATGCGGATGCGGCGACCGTGCGAATCAGTCTCGGTTGTCCGTCGCCAAACAGGATCGCCTTGGAATTGGCGTTGAGCTTGAGAATGGGATATTCGGTCCCTTCCAGTTCCAGCGATCCCTGGCCGATGAGCTGATAAACCCAATCTCGCAGTTGGGCTTTGGGAATATCCTTTAACAATCCATAAGTACTCAGTTTGTCATGCCCACGTTGCAAGACGATTTGCGTTTTGGCACCGAGCAATATCTCGACGACATAGTTGACTCCGAACCTTTCTTGCACTCGAAAGACGCACGACAGTATTTTTTGAGCGACGACTTTTGCGTCGGGCACATCATCGGTATCGCCCAAGCAAATATCGCACGCACCGCACGAGTCATTACTGTAAGATTGCCCAAAGTATTCTACTAAAGCCCTGTGCCGGCAGACAGGCGTTCGACAATAACGAGACATCTCCTCAATCTGATTTCGCGATGCGATAATGATCTCGTCACGAGCACCGGCCTCGATGAGACTTGCTTCGGTAATCTTCTTGAGAGTGATCGCGTCACCAGCACTGTGGAACAACACACACTCGGCTGGTAAGCCATCGCGGCCAGCTCGACCTGTCTCTTGTTGATAGTGTTCGATTGACTTAGGGATCGAAGCGTGGACGACAAATCGAACGTTAGATCGATCGATACCCATCCCGAATGCGACCGTCGCCACCGCCACATCAACCGCTTCGGTGAGAAAAGCTTCTTGTGCTAATTTACGTTCCTCGTGCGACATGCCTGCATGGTATCCGACCGCCGAAAATCCTTTTTGTTGAAGATATTCCGTGACGGACTCGACATCTTTGCGACGCAGACAATAGATAATTCCTCCGGAGCCTCGATGGCGTTCGCAAACTTCTCGAATTTGATCTTTCAAGTCCAGTTGTGGCAAGACGCGGTAAGTCAAGTTAGGACGATCGAACGAACTGACCAAGACTCGGGGCGTCTTTAGCCCCAACTGATCAATAATATCCAACCGCACTTTTTCCGTAGCAGTAGCGGTGAAACCATGCATTGCAGCTTTTGGAAACGAAGCCCTAAGGCTGCTCAATTGTCGATACTCTGGACGAAAGTCATGCCCCCACTGCGATACACAGTGGGCTTCATCGATTGCAATCGTGTGGACATCGTTTCCGTCGAGAAATCGGACGAAGTCTTGATTGGCTAGACGTTCTGGCGATACGAACAGCATTCGCACTTGGCCGGAGCGAATCTGCTGTGCGGAGTCTCTTTTTTCGGACGCCGAGAGTGTACTGTCGATGCGAATTGCATT
>JAYVPE010000739.1:0-3060 GCA_043757575.1 Pirellula sp. | reverse complement strand
TTTTGAGTTCTTTGCTCGGGTTTTTAAGACCATCGACCGTGAAACCTGAATCAGATTCCGAGACGCCAAGAACAATTGTTCCGCCATCCGTATTGGCCATCGCAGAATACGTTTCCCAAACGCTTGCTGCGAATCCGCCTTTCGCGGACTTGAACTCCCAATCAGTGCTCTCACCAGCCGCGACAGCGTCAAGTATTTCGGTTGGATCCAAGTGTAACTCTCCATGTTCGAGGAATGCATGTTATGGTGATAGCGATCGCAAAACCAATCTAGGAATCGTTCCTCAGGAACCTGGGCTGAATTGCCTCTCCGTTTATAAATCGTTCGATCTCGTCGAGGTCTTCCAAGAACTCAGTTGCGTTGATCTCAATGTATCGCCAACAGGAGAATCGATTGACATTCAGCGAAGTGATCTGTTTTTTCGAATCAGCCAACCTACAAAGTGCCTCCTCCCGTTGACCTACGACTCCGAAAGCAACTGCCAAACATTGTAGAAAGTTTGCGTCTGGCAACTCTCGCTCAATGTTCCGATCGCGATCTATGACCTTTTGGAATTCAGCAGGATTGGGTTGACCACTCAACGCCCAGTTCCCCATTGCTGTATTAAACATATCAGGAAGGGATGGTAACAGCTGATTCTTCATGTAAACAATCATTCGACCAATCATATCGAACCTACCTGAACCAATTGCAGCCAACAAGCCGAAGTGAACTAAATCCTTTTCTAACGATGGATTTGTTTCAACGCTATCAAATTTTATTCGAGGCAGCAGTAAATCGAGTGCAACACTCTGCCAAGCTCTAGACACATCCATCGCCGTTGCAAGACCAACAATGTCGTCATCATCAAGGGAATCTATCGCCGAAAGAATCGAGATCTCAGTTAAAGGAGCTGAATTTATTTGTTGCCAAACAAGGATTGATCTTCGTAGCGTATCAGCATCCAAACTCGAATCGTTCAACGCCAACTTGATTTGCTCAGAAGCAGATGAAGGTTGTTGTTCGGCAAGTAAAGCTTCCGCTAGTTCGATGCGCACTTGATGACTTGGAAACTTATCGTCCGTCGCGCCGAGTATTAGAGACTGTTGCAGAATGGAAATTGCTTCCTTGGTGTTGGCTCGCACTTTGTAAAACCGCCCTGCCCACATCATAACTTCAGCATCCGAGGAGTGTCTTTGAAGTATCTCTGATAGCCGATTCTCGATTGTCGTAGACGATACTCCAACAAGCCTCCTGGAATTCAAGTGACGTTTCAGATAATCAATTGCCCCTTCGCGATCGCCAAGATTTGCCTCAATTAAGGTTCGCATCACGCTCTTATACTGCTTGGCAAGACGACTCTTTGGCCGTTTCAAAACAAAAATCGACTGATCTAGGAGTTGGAGGCTATCGTATCGTTCAATGATCGGAAATCTAAATGGTCCACGCGGAGAGTTCAAAACGAATTCTTTCTTGTCGTGGAAAGCCTTGCCGAAACGAGTCATCTGAGTTCGGAGAATATCTTCTTCGTCGTCAAGCGTCGGTACGTTCGATGCAACGAATTCAATCGCGATCTCTTTTGCGGCAGGAGATTTGTTTTGCTCCCGAATTGCGGCAACCACTGGTAGCAATCCAAGAAGATTTTGCTCATTGGGAATGAACAAAATCACGACCAAGTCCGGAAGTTGACGCGTGCAAATACCGCCGACTTCTGTAAAGCCCGTACGTGAATCAATCAAAACATAATCCGGATTTAGGTTTTTCTCCCACTGTGACTTAAGGTCTTCGAACAAAAGAAATCCTTCGTGTTCGTCGTAAAGTGTTTGCCAGTTAATTCTTGCCAATTTCTCGCCGTATTCCGGTCCACGTTTGCCCGATGGCATCACCCAAAGTTTGCCGGGAACTTTTGTTGAATTCGAAATTGGTGCTTCGTAGACAAACTCACCAACGGCGGGTGGGGTCCCCGTCTGGATATATCTTGCAACGAAGTCGACCATACCTAATTGGTCTGGCTTTGCTCTAAGTTCGTTGAACGTATCGATACCAGGCGCTTCGAGATCAAAATCAACGATGAGGACGCGACGACCACTTTTGGCTAGTTCCGTCGCCACGTTGACAAGGGCTAATGTGCGTCCAACTCCGCCCTTGAACGAATAGAAAGTACTTACCTGCATGAAATCCCTTTGCGCAACTTAACAGCCACGCAGCTTGAAGTCGTTTCGACGGGTCAATGTGCTTGCAGAAAACTTGCGATTTGAAGTCCAACTAATCGATTGCGAATCGCTGGCTACAGCCAATCGGACAGTCGTTCTTGAAATGATACCTAGCCCCTTGATAGGCCCTGATTCGGTCAGTACATCCCGTACCTCAGGCAGGCCAAAAAACAATCGCATTAAATTGTCCATCGCGCGATTTTGAATTGTGTGCGAAGTGATCCAACGTGAAACGGTTTCTTTCGCAACACCCAATCGATTTGCGAATTCTGCTTGAGTAAGGCCCAGTTGATGGATTTTCTCGCGTATCTCTTCGGGTTGTAGAAAGCAAAGATATATCCTCAGTCCACGCGAAATTTCGCGGTCCGTGTCCAGAGTGAAATACTCTTCGCCACAGGACTGACACTTGTCGATTGTTAGACTCGAAATTGGAAACTCATGGAGCTTGCCATCATGCTTAACCTCCGCGTTGTACGCAATCTGAGTCGAGACTACGGCTTCATTCCCGCATTCAGCACAGTGGCGAGGATAGGGTTTGTGCTTTGTAGTGGCCATAATTTCGATTTTCACTTGAGGTGCGTACTAACCACGGTTACGACTGGTCCGGTCTTTGTCTCATCGAGCACTGTTTCGATGTATATATCTAACCCGTCCACTCGAAAACGAAAGTCATAGTGGAACTCATGTCGCCCTGTGTACTCGGGGCGAGTTTCCTTGGTTTTGTCGATCTCTCCACCAGATTTCACATGTTCGACCATCCTTTCGGCAAGGGACCGTTGTGTTTGCCCATCCAGATTCTTCAAGACCCATTCCCAAGCAACCTTTTTCCAAACCACATACCCAATAACTCCCCTTGATGCTTCCTCGA
>JAYVPE010000738.1:0-3063 GCA_043757575.1 Pirellula sp. | reverse complement strand
ACTTCTTATATATCCGACGCCCAGGCTTGCTCACCCGTTTGACGGTCTGAATTACTTTCTCTCCGTTGGGGCCATACTTCAACTCGATGCGGAGCATCTTCGCCGGAACGGCTTCAACTTCGGAATAATCCCAAATGTACCCTTCTCGCTTCAAAACGTCGGCGACACCCACTCGAAAACGAGAGAGCGGCACGTCGACAAACGGTCGTTCAATTCGAACGGCGTTGCGAATTCGGGTAATCATGTCTGAAATTGGGTCACTGATCATAATGTGGATGCCCCCGTAACCTTACCAGCTTGCTTTTCGAACACCAGGAATGAGTCCTTTGTCTGCCAATTGTCGAAAACAAATCCGACAAATGCCAAACTTGCGATACACCGCACGTGGGCGACCACATAATTTGCAACGGTTCTCACGGCGAGACGAAAATTTTGGCTCGCGATTGGCTTTGGCAATTTTGCTTTTGCTGGCCACAGGTGGGTTTTCCGGTATTTCAAGGTAAATGGTAAGTAACTATTTTTTGCAGTCAGCGGCTTCGGCCTTAGACTTCGTTTTGCCACTGACTTTTGTCGGTGACTCGATCCATTAGCCGCAACGCGCTAGCGTGCGGTTTTTGCTTCTACCGTGTGCTTGCGCACATCGGCCCGTTCAGCCTTTAAGCTGTCTTCTTCTTGGGTGCACGGAAAGGCATTCCAAACATCTCAAGTAATCTACGCGATACGTCGTTGTCTCCAGCCGTCGTTACGATCGCAATGTTCATCCCTTGCGGCCGTGCAAACTTGTCCGGATTCAACTCTGGGAAAACCAACCACTCAGCCAATCCCATCGAGTAATTTCCTTTGCCATCGAATGCCGTTCGGCTAATACCGCGAAAGTCACGGACCCGTGGTAAAACAATACTGATCAAGCGGTCGAGGAACTCATACATTTTGTCACGTCGCAATGTAACCTTGCAACCGATCGGTACGCCCTCTCTCAACTTAAATCCAGCAATCGAATTACGTGCGATGGTCAAAACGGGTCGTTGGCCGGCGATATCGCCCATGGCTTCAGCTGCGAGTTCCAGATACTTTTTGTCTTGCATCGCTTCGCCAACTCCCATATTGATGGAGATTTTCTCCAGCCTAGGAATGGCGAAAACGTTGGTGAATCCGAACTCTTGTTGAAGAGTTGGACGAATCGTTTCGTTGTAATGTTGTTGAAGTCGAGGGGCCATGATTTTGATGCTTTGTATAAACTCTTTTATCTTACTTCTTACTTACGTTGCTAAACTAAGCCTTCTTAGCGTGCAACGCACTCGCTGGCGAAACGACACTGATCGTCACGCCACTTTTCTTGCTGTACCGCTCTTTTGAACCGTCCGCTAGAAACCTGACACCCATTCGGGTCGGTTTTCCGGTTGTCGGACATACGATCATAACCTTGGACACGTCGATAAACGCTTCCTTTGAAAGTCGACCGCCCTGTGGGTTGCGCTGAGATCGTTTGACGTGCTTATAAACACGGTTCAATCCCTCAACGACAACTTTGCCCTTGATTCGGTCTACCTTTAAAATCTTACCCCGTTGGCCTTTGTCTCGTCCGGAAATGACTTCTACGGTGTCGCTAACTTTGATCAACATTTACACCACCTCACTAGCCAACGAAACAATTTTTGTGAAACTTTTTTCTCGCAGTTCACGGGCTACTGCACCGAAAATACGAGTGCCGCGAGGATTGTCATCTTTGTCGACTAACACTGCAGCATTACTATCGAAACGAACATAACTGCCATCGACTCGGCGGGTCGGATGCGACACGCGAACAATAACAGCACGAACAACAGCTTTCTTTTTAACTTCACTCCCTGGAATCACGCTCTTTACGGAGCAGATGATCACATCGCCGAGCCCGGCATAGCGACGACGTGTGCCACCTAACACTTTGATGCACATGATCTCTCGTGCACCCGTGTTGTCGGCAACTTGCAGTCGACTTTCTTGCTGAATCATGATGGACTATGTTTCAAAAACGAATTGGAAATGTTCTGTATCGGATTAATTGAATGCAAATCGATTAAATCAAAGCGTTCGCAGCAGCAGCCTGTTCGGCCTTCAAACTAGCTACGTCCACAATCTTTGATTTTTCTACCACACGAATCAAATTCCAACGCTTGAGCTTCGACAAAGGTCGCGATTCCTCGATTTCAACCTTATCGCCTAGGTGCGATTCATTGTTCTCATCGTGCACATGGCAAATCGTCTTCTTGCGAATAATCTTCGAATAACGCGGGTGGCGAACCAACCGTTCGATTTCAACTCGACGTGTCTTTGCGGCTTTGTCGCTGGTTACAAAACCGACTAGGATTCGACGTGGCATAATGAAAACTTTGTGACGGATTCTCTGGAATGGATTCTATTGCGGAGCCAAAACACTAAGCTTTGGTAAGCCGCTGGGTTTGAATGGTTCGTACTTTTGCGATCATGCGTCGGTTAAGACGCATTTGGCTAGGCACGTCCACTCGATCGGTTTGCGCTTGGAGTCGGAACCGAAACATATTTTCTGCAGCTTCCACCGCAGTAAGTTCCAATTGCTCGTCGCTCATTTCGCGAAGTTCGGAGGCTTTCATTTTCGATTCAATAACCTTGATAATATGAAAAAACTAAGCTGGACGACGACGAACCAGTCGGACCGGAATCGGCATCTTGGCTGCAAGGCGTGCAAAGCACACCTTGGCCTGTTGCTCCGTCACACCGGCAAGTTCATAAAGAACCGTGCCAGGTCTGACCACAGCTACCCAGTACTCCGGTTCCCCTTTACCTTTACCCATTCGGGTTTCCAAAGGCTTGGAGGAAACTGGCTTATCTGGAAAAATTCGGATGTAAAGTCGACCTTCACCACGAACGTATTGGTTGGCCGCGATTCGTCCCGCTTCGATTGTTTGGGCACGGATCCAGCCACCTTGTAGGCACTGTAGTCCGAAGTCACCAAAAACAACCTTGTTACCGCGGGTCGCGTTACCTTTTATACGTCCTCTTTGGCTTTTTCGGTGCTTGACCCGTTTGGGCATCAGCGCCATCGTT
>JAYVPE010000737.1:0-3064 GCA_043757575.1 Pirellula sp. | reverse complement strand
TCACAGCTCTAGCGAATGTTTACCTTGCAATCTTCGCAAGTATTGGTAGCATAGCCGTTTAGCATATCTGAGAAGCAGGAGTCGTTGCAGGCAGCTCTGTAAAAAAGTAAGGCTCACGTCGCAACCACAAGGAAAGTTCGAAGTTCCATGATTTTTAATCTGCTGGCGGAAGCCGATTTTTCATCGATATTCACTCTTGCATCGCTCCAGGTAATCGTGGCATTAATTGTGATCGAAGGCTTGCTTTCGGTTGACAATGCTTTAGCCATTGCCGCGTTGGCTTCGCACCTAGATGAAAAAAAGCGAAAAATAGCGATGACGATCGGCTATGCCGGTGCCTATGGTTTCCGCATCCTCGCTTTGTTCCTTGCATCCTACATCATCCACAATCATTGGCTGATGGTTTTGGGCGCCAGCTATTTGATTTGGTTGATGTGCAACCATTTTGCAGAAAACGAAGATGACGAAGAGCACCAGGGATCGCACAGAGCCCCCCCGAGTTTTGCCAAGACGATTGCTCTGATCGCCTTCCTCGATCTCAGCCTCAGTTTCGACAATGTAGTTGCAGCGGTCGCTTTCGCACGAGACAATATTATCCTGGTCTATGTTGGCGTAACCATCGGCATTATCACGCTTCGACTCGTGGCTGGGTACTGTATCAAACTGCTCGACAAACATCCGTGGCTCGAACATACAGCTTTCTTATTGGTTGGCTTCGTCGGTGCATTGCTTTGCTTGGAGCTCTTTTGGGACACCTATGTCCGACAGGATTTGCCGCTTCTTGGTTACAATATGATTCAAGGTGAAGAGCCTGTTGACATCACGGGTAAACCGAACGAATCCGAAGAAGTGCTCGTTAAGAATACTGAGGTAAAAGTATTGCATTACCACATTAAGAAGCCGATCAAATTCGGTGGGATTTTCATGATCGTGCTGGTCCACTTGGCTTATGAAAAGTACCCAGCCGTCAAGGCGTCCCTACGTCCGCTAGTGATTGCATTTCGACATCTCTTTGCGATCACTGCACGAACCATTAACTCGCTCTTCGGCATCGTCACTTGGCCCATCTTAATTCTATTCAAGTCCCGTCGTTGTGCCAGTTAGGAATTTTCCGACACCAGTTCGACGCGCCCGCACTCGTAACGGTCGCTCGGTATCCCTTTGCATTTAAACCATGGCGGACCTTTCTGTATGATTCCGACATTCACGATTCCTGAACCGACCCTCGTTTGGAATCACTTTTTTGAATTGCTCCAAGTGCCTAGACCATCGAAAGCGGAAGGGGCGGCGATCGATTTTTTGAATCGGTGGGCAGATAAGTTAGGATTTATTTCAAATCGTGATGCTGCTGGCAACTTGGTCGTCCATGTGCCGGAAACCGATGCGCAGGGAAAGGGACCCACCGTCATTCTGCAGTGCCATGTCGATATTGTGTCGGTCACGGCCGAGGGAGATGCGCATGGTGCTGACGCTGCACGGGGGATGATCCCAACTGTGCGTGGCGATTTCAATCCAGCGAATGATAAACGACTTGATCCCAACGACTTAGGCGATTGGATCAACGCCCCCTTCACAACGCTCGGGGCAGACAACGGAATTGGAGTGGCCATGATGATGGCTTTGGCAGAGTCAAACTATCGACCGGTGCCATTGCAACTGCTGTTCACCGTTGATGAAGAAGCAGGGATGACAGGTGCCTTTGGACTGGATCCTCAAGCACTTGGACTAACGGGAAAACTGCTGATTAACATCGATACCGAGGATGATAACGAAATCACGATCGGAGCAGCGGGCGGCCGCGACGTCGAAATTCAATGGGAGGGCGATCGGGAACGCGTCGGAAACCAAACTTGTTTTTCGATCGCGATCAAAGGACTCAAAGGGGGGCACTCCGGAGTCGAGATCAATCAAGGACGAGCCAACGCAATTCGATTAATATCGCGAGCTTTGCGCAGACTTTCGGATGCAGTCGATCTGCGGCTGCTGAAACTCAGTGGTGGTTCGCGGCGCAATGCGATTCCAGATGTTTGCACTGCAATCGTCGCTTTCGATAGTGCAGCGAGTGCGGTCGCCCAACTTACAATCGAAGCATGTTGCGATCAATGGAATCAACTTTACGAAGGTCGTGATAACCCGATCGCCATTGGAATGACTCCGATTTCGGATTTGAAACACGAGTCCTGTTTATCGGTTGCAAGTACCCATACGATCCTGCAACTGCTCACTGGGATCCCGACCGGTATTTGCGAGATGACTCCAGAGATTCCCACATTGGTCGAGTCGTCATGCAACCTAGCGATCGTCGAATTCGCCGTACCCGAACCAGCCAAGATCATTTGTAGTGTTCGTGGTACAACAGGTTTTGCAGCAGACGATATTTGCGACACGCTACGGTCGATTGTGGGGCTTGTTCATGGCACCGCCGAAATCGCCGACGGCTATCCTGGATGGAAACCGAGGTTGGAGTCTCCACTCCTAAAAATCGCCATCGAGCAATATGAACTATTGTTTGATTCCAGTCCAAAGGTCCATGCCGTCCATGCAGGACTCGAATGCGGGCTACTGATCGAGAAACTACCTGGGCTGGATACCATTTCTATCGGACCTACCATCAAGGGCAATCATGCGGTGGGCGAACGTGTTCAAATTAGTTCAGTGCAGAAGTCATTTCGCTACGTAAACACGATCCTTGGACAACTTGGGCAGTTCGAGCGATAAGCGTGATGGTGCACGAGCGTTTACGAAACAAAGCATACGATTTAACAAAGCTGGTAGCCTGAATTAATCACAACCCGACGCGTAAAGGCCTATTGATTTTATGCAATTTGCAAAAATAATGATTAGCCGATGGGCATTAGCCCCGGTTGTTGGCGATTGAACCGACACTAACGCGTTGCGGCGTGGCATAATAGCCAGGAAGGTAGCTTCGCCACTACGTTGTCGGCGATTGAACCGACGCTAACCTGGATTATTCACAACCCGACGCGTAAGCGAGGGGCCAGCAACAAAATCCCTCGCTTACGCAACGGGTTACGAAAAACAGTCTGCATTTAAACTGCTTTTC
>JAYVPE010000736.1:0-11437 GCA_043757575.1 Pirellula sp. | reverse complement strand
CTGGTCGAATTGAAATGGATCGGCCAACGACTGTGACACAGATTTTGGCCCAAGCAGAAGGGACGAGACTGGGGGCAAATACTCGACAAATTGTTGTTTTTCGAAGAGCTGAAGATTGGCGGCTGATCTCTACGATTCTCGACCTCCGCGGTGCCCATATCGGAAAACGGCCCAATCCGTCCGACGAAATTTGGCTTCGCGATGGCGATCTGATCATCGTTCCCCCCAAGCCAATCAAAGTCTTCAATAATGGGGTGCAGCAGGTCTTCACGGAAGGATTGTATAGGCTAGTGCCATTCCAAGGCGTCTCAATTCAGCGACAATAGTACAGTACTAATAATTACGCGATACCCTGTTCTCACGTCAACCATGTGAATCCATGAGTTCCAACTACGAAGTTGTTCGAGTCGAAGATCGCCGCCAAAAACGCGAATTCATGGATTTTATTTGGAGATTGTACAAAAACGATCCCAATTGGATTCCCCCTATCCGAATGAATCAAGAGGAGCTGGTCGGATTTCGCAGACACGCGTTTTATGAGAACGCAAAGTGCCGAACGTTTATTATCCGAAAGGATGGCGAAGTAGTCGGTCGAATCGCCGCCATTGTCAATCATGGTCACAACAAACGCTTCGGCGAAAAACGTGGATTCTTTGGTTTCTTCGATTGTATCGACGATCAGCACGCGGCCAATCTGCTGCTGATGGAGGCGAGTCGTTATCTGAAAAGCGAAGGTATGGACGACGTGCGTGGACCGTGCAATCCATCGCTGAATTACGAACTAGGGACGCTGGTTGACGGTTTCGATACTCCACCGACGTTTATGATGACGTACAATTCGCCATATTACGATAAATTGATCAAAGGCTTTGGTTTTGAAAAGACGCAAGATCTCTATGCCTATGAAGGCAACATTGAGATGCTGAAGACAATCGACCCTAAACTTAAGTTCGTTATTGAGGAGGTCAAGCGTAGATTCAACGTCACGTTACGTGCTGCTAACAAGAAAAAATTTGGCGACGAAGTCAAACTATTTTTGAAAATTTACAACGAAGCCTTACTGGGAACCTGGGGCTTTGTCCCGTTGAGCGACGCGGAATGCCATAGTATTGGCGCTTCGCTGAAGTTGCTCATCGATCCGACCTTGACATCGTTTGTGGAAGTGGAAGGAAAAGCTGTTGCCGTTGGAATATGTTTACCTGACTACAACCCATTGATCAAAAAAATAAACGGCAGATTATTTCCCTTTGGGTTTTTGACGCTTCTTTTCGGACGTCGCAAAATAAAGAAGGTGCGCGTCATGAGTACTAATGTCGTTCCCGAGTACCAACGATGGGGGCTTGGTCTGGTCGTCCTGGATAGGATGCTACCGGATTGCATTGCCAAAGGGATTACGAATGCAGAATTTTCCTGGGTTCTCGAAAGCAATCACCTTTCTAGGGGTTCGCTTGAGAGAGCTGGAACAACTAGAACCAAGACCTACCGTCTTTACGATCGTACGCTTAGTGATATCCAGGCATAGATATTCCACGCGAGCGACATACTGCTTACTGTGGATGGTTCCTTGCTTAGGTGCCATCTCCGTAGGGCTTTGCTATATTGAATTGATTGTTCAGCATTCCTGCTGAATCCACTCCTAAAGTTCCAATGGTACAGGGATGACATGAAAGATACTCTTGCAGTGATCTTGGCCGGTGGAAGAGGAACACGCCTGGAACCGTTGACTAGGGATCGGGCGAAGCCAGCAGTACCGTTTGGTGGAAACTATCGAATCATCGACTTCGTGCTTTCCAACTGCCTCAACAGTGGACTGCGGAAGATGCTCGTTCTAACACAATACAAAGCGATGAGCCTGGACCGTCACATCAATTTGGGATGGCGTGATTTTTTTTGTCGCGAGCTTGACGAGTTCATCGAAATCGTTCCTCCTCAACAGCGAATCGATGAGAATTGGTATCAAGGAACCGCAGATGCTGTCTATCAAAACATTTACGCCATCGAAAAAGAACGTCCCAAGTATCTTGTAATTCTAGCAGGTGATCACATCTACAAGATGAACTATCACTCCATGATTCAATACCACAAGGACATGCAAGCGGACCTGACTATTGGCGCGCTCCGAGTGAATTGCGACGAGGCCAAGGAATTCGGCGTAATGCAAGTTGATTCGGACCAACGTATTGTTGGCTTTCAGGAGAAACCAACCTGCCCACTTTCTATCCCAAATGATCCAGGACACGCCTTAGCATCTATGGGTATCTATGTGTTCAATACCCGTTTCTTGTTCGAGCAACTCTGTCACGATGCCAACGACCCAAAAAGCCACCATGACTTCGGCAAAAATATCATTCCGTCGATAATCGATCGGCACCGCGTATTTGCCTTTCCTTTTAAAGATGAAAACCGAAAGCAGGACGCTTATTGGCGCGATGTTGGCACTCTCGATGCGTTTTACGAAGCGAACATGGATCTCGTAGGTATCGATCCCCTGTTGAATCTTTACGACGAGAGTTGGCCGATCCGCACTCAACAAAAGAATTTACCACCACCGAAGTTTGTTTTTGGATCGCGAGGCGATGGCGACCGTTGCGGTTTGGCATTGGACTCCATTGTGTGCGCTGGCACCATCGTCAGTGGCGGCAAAGTCGAACGGAGCATTTTAGGCCCTCGTGTTCGAGTCAACTCCTTCGCACAAGTGTCCGATAGTATTCTATTCGAAGGTGTCGAGGTCGGTCGACGCTCAAGAATCCGAAACGCGATAATCGACAAGGGCGTTTGTATTCCGGCTGGTTTTGAAATCGGATTTGACCTGGATTTGGACCGAAAAAGGGGGTTTACGATTTCCAACAATGGAATTGTGACTGTCGCCAAAACAGAAGACCTGTCGACGTTTGCAAAGCAATCCAACGCGAGCGCCTACCACGCGGACAAAGGGTCCATGAACGCCACTTCGAAAGGAATGAGCGGTCTGGAAGGGAATCAACAATATAGTCGGGTCACAGAGTCCGCTCGAGAGGAAACCATGGAATGACTACGCCCCCAATACTGTATTTGTTGATGGGTTTGCTTTTCGGAACCACGCTGCTGGCCGTCGGAATGGCCTTGGGCTTTTGGATGGGAAAACGGTTGATGTCGCCGAGTATCGGTCAGTCTCCATTGGAGCAGCAACAAATGGTCGCTGCACTCCGAAATATGGCTAATTGGACCAACGATTTCGCTGGCGATTTCACTCGCTATCAGTCCACCATGCAGTCCCTTACTAGAGATGCCGCCGACAATAAAAAGGTACAAACCAAAGAAGAAGTACAGCGTTTGCTTAACCGGATCGTCGACGCAAATAGTCATTTGCAAACCCGTTTGGAGTCTGCCGAAGAAAAACTAGAGGTGCAAACCAAGCAGTTGGCTGGCTATTTGACCGAAGCTCGAACGGACGGGCTAACAGGACTTGCGAACCGTAAAGCCTTTGATCAAAAAATGGACGAATGTTTCGAAAATTGGCGGCAGACAAAACACCCTTTCTCTTTGGCTCTCATCGACATTGACCATTTTAAAAAGATCAATGACACCTACGGACACCCCGCAGGCGACGCTGTGTTAAGAGAACTGTCTGCCCGCCTCCGTGAACTGAGTAATGAGTCCATACTGGTAGCCCGTTATGGTGGCGAAGAATTTGCAATCATATTTGATGGCGAAGTGCAGCATGCTGCTGACGTCATTGACAGGCTCCGACAAACTTTCGTTGGCAAATCGATTGAAGTCGAGGGGCAAACGATTGCAATCACGATAAGTTCTGGGGTCGCTCGAATCCTGAGCGACGAGCGGATTGGGAAACTTGTTCGCCGTTCCGATGAAGCTCTCTACTGCGCAAAAATGGGTGGTAGAAATCGCGTCTTCGTACACAATGGAGTTCTATGTGAGTCATTTGGGAAACTCGGCTCCGGAATGGTCGTAGTAGAATCAAGTAACGCGATATCAACCGAATGCCCGCCGACCTCGAATGAACTCGAACACCGAGTCCTCGCTCGTCTAGATCGATTGATCTCTCAAGAAGCCAACCGAAAGGAATAGAAGCGGTTGCGGTCGTCAGCCTCGACTAGAATAATTTACCTTCGGAGCAACGAACCGCTTCTCGTATTGCAATTACTTCTTGTGCCGCAGTCGAAGCCGATGAGGAGAGCTTGGTTAAGTGTCCCATTTTGCGCCCTTGCCTTGCACCGCTCTTGCCGTAGAGATGCAGGTAAGTTGCATGGCTCTGCATAGCCTTCTCAAAATGCGGTGAACCGTCCCCCCAAACATCGCCCAGCAAATTGGCCATCGCGGCTGGTTGGATGAGCGATGTATCACCCAACGGCAAATTGCAAATTGCCCGAACTTGCTGCTCAAATTGACTCGTTCGACAAGCCTCAATGGTCAAGTGCCCTGAATTGTGTGTGCGGGGCGCTATTTCGTTGATCATGATTTCTCCTCCACTGCAAACAAAAAACTCAACGCACAAGATACCTTCCAATTGCAGTGAGTCTGCGACGGACAATGCGATCGCTTCGGCCTTTGCCGCTACAGCGAACAATGCAGGCTCAGCCGGACAAGTCGTTACGTCAAGGATGTGATCGGAGTGCGAGTTCGTAAACATGGGGTAGACTGCAGTTGCACCAGAAGCGGTTCTCGCAACAATGACCGAGATCTCTACAAGATAAGAAATCCACTTTTCAGCGATCAAAGGTTCTGGGCCCAATAATTCGATCGTGACTTTGGCTTCGGTAGCATTGGCAACACGGCGCTGGCCTTTGCCGTCGTAACCCCAATTGACGGTTTTAAGGACAAGCGGCCATCCAAGTTCGGATGCGGCCGTCGCGATGTCGTCCATTGTGCGGATTTCATGAAATGGTGTAACGGGAAAACCGGCTTCCTTGAGCGTTCGTTTCTCTAGGAGTCGGTGTTGTGCTACAGCTAGGACGTGCACGCTTGGTCGAACCAACGTTACCTCCGCTGCTCTTGCAACCGCTTCGAGTGCAATGTTTTCAAACTCAAGGGTGATGACGTCGACCCGTTCAGCAAACTGCCGAACCGCTTTCGGATCAAGGTAGTCGCCGAGAATCGTTTCCTGTGCAACTTGTCCGGCTGGGCTATCGAGCTCGTCTGTAAATACAATGACGCGATAGCCAAGCCTTTGCGCAGCGTGGGTGAACATTCGCCCAAGCTGCCCACCACCAAAGACTCCTAAGGTAGAACCGGGGGCAATAATTCGAAGTCTGGAGTCCATAAGAATAATTCTAGAGAAGCGTTGGGATCCTAAATCAGATTTTGATTGTCCAAGACCGCCTGCGTTTGGTTGGCCATGTACTCATCCATTTTCTTACGGATAGAAATGTCTCCAATCGCAAGAATTCTGGCGGCGAGAAGGCCTGCATTTTTTGCTCCAGAAGCGCCAATAGCCAGCGTACCAACGGGAATTCCGCCAGGCATTTGCACGATGCTCAGCAACGAATCGAGCCCTTGTAAAGAACGGCTTTGGACTGGAACTCCCAGGACGGGAAGCGACGTACATGCGGCGACCATGCCTGGCAAATGGGCCGCACCGCCTGCCCCAGCGATAATCACATGAATTCCCCGCGATCGAGCAGTCGAAGCATACTCGACCATAAAATGGGGGGTTCGATGCGCCGAGACTACTTTAGCTTCGAAGGGGATTTGGAATTCCGTAAGTATTTTGCAAGCCTCTTGCATGGTTTCCCAATCGGATTGGGAACCCATGATAACTCCCACTCTGCCCCCGGATATTATTGGATTTTCGTCATTCATTTGCTAAATGTCGGTTGCGAGTCATCTTCAATTCCGTTTCTAACTTGAGCTGCGGGGAGCTTCCCCTGGCCTGGACTGGCTGAGACTACTTTTCTATCGAGCGGATTGTAACTGCAATTTCAAATAAATTTATCGGATGATTGCATTCTCTACCAGATTGACAATGGGTTGTGCAACCATCTACACTTCAACTGTCGTAAACTGTCGTAGTAACGAGTTTCGTGCCTATTTGGGAGATTGTTCATATGAAGAATACATGGATCGCAGGTTTGATGGCGTTTGTAGCTGCATTTGCAGCGGTTAGCATTGCAGCGGATAGCAAAGTGGATTTCAGCAAGCTCAAGTGCGTGGTTGCAGACAAAACAGCCGTTGAAGACAAATCCAGCGATTGGAAAGATAGCAAAGTTTATTTTTGCTGTGGCAATTGCTTGAAGAAGTTTGAGGGCGACAAGAAGGCCTTCGCATCGAAAGCCAATCATCAACTAGTTGCGACAAAGCAAGTTGAACAAAAGCTTTGCCCAATGACAGGCAAGGATTTGAACAAAGAATTTTCAGTCGATTTCAAGGGAGCGACGATCGGATTCTGTTGCACAAACTGCAAGGGCGCAGCAGACAAAATGTCTGATGACGACAAGTTGACAAAGCTGTTTGGCGAAGACGCCTACGCAAAGGCCAAATTTGCAAAAGTCGAAAAGAAGTAATTGTAGTGCGGCGAACTTCGCAGAAAATAATAAGTGTTCCCTACGCGAATTCGCATACTTTACTCTAGTGAGGCAACCTAGAAATGGGCATTCACCCCTGGCGGTGAAATGCCCTCGATTTCCAATCGAATGTCGCAAAGTAAAGGATTGAGGACAGACGTCGGTTGGATTCATCCTGCTAGGCTCGACAACAACTATGTCAACGCCTTTTTGTTGATGCTCGCTGTTAGATGCCTTATTCCCCACCACTTTTGCAATATAGGGCAAGCCAATCAAAGATTTCTTTGTGCCAATGGATACTGTTGGCTGGCTTGTTGACCCAATGTCCTTCGTCCGGGAAGTTTACAAATCGACTCGGCACTCCTTGGCGTTGTAGGCCTTGAAATAATTCGTGGCCTTGACCGATCGGACAGCGGAAGTCGAGATCATTGTGGATGACGAGCATAGGCGTCTTGTACTTGCCAAGGTTTCCGGCAAGCGTATGCGGGCTGAATTCACGGTACTTGCCTGGTATCTCCCATGGCAAACCGCCGTGCTCATACTCGTCGAACCAAAGTTCGTCAGTCGTTCCCCACATGCTCTCAAAGTTGTAAACGCTGCAATGGCTGATCAAACAACGGAACTCTTTGGCGATTTCGTTGACAGCAAACCAATCCTGCATATAGCCACCGAAACTGGCTCCGGCAGAGGCAATTCGCTTTGAGTCTACGTAATCCAGGGACTGAATGACTTTGAGCCCGGCTACTAAGTCGCGATAGCATTTTCCACCCCAATCGCCGCTGATTTCATCGCAGAACTGTTGGCCGAAACTGGTCGAACCACGAGGGTTCGGCATGGCCACGACGTATCCTTGGGCTGCCCACAATTGAGGGTTCCAGCGGAAACTCCAACCGTCCTCCCATGCGCCTTGAGGTCCACCGTGAATAAGATAGACCACCGGCCATTTTTTCTTGGAATCAAATGCAGGCGGCTTCAAAAGCCACATCTGCATTTTTACGTTTCCCTCAACTTGGACTGTTAGGCTCTCGGGCCTGCTGCGTTGCAATTCATCCAGCACCGATTTATTGTGCTGCGTTTGTGCATCGACCTTATCAAAGCTATTGACTGATGTGAGAAAAAGTTCGGCAGGTTCGTTCATCGTTGCTCGGGCCAAAACCACTTGACCGTGTTGTGCTGACATTCCCGTGATCTGCCCTACGCGATTATCTGGCATTCTAAGTTGAATTACCGTTGGCTTGGAAGCGGCCGAAACGCGGTACAGAGCGCTTGCCGCAAGTTCATCGGTGCTGAAAAGGAGCTCAGAAGTACTCAACCAGAGGAAATCGTTAACCGATCGATCCAAGTCGCTGGTTAATACAGTCAACTTGCCCGAAAACGTTCCGTCTGCGTTGCATGGTTGCAGTACCAAATTCCATTTGTCCGCTTCGTATCCCGGTTTGATTTGCATTCGATATGCAATGAATGTTCCGTCGGGGCTAAATTTCGGATAGCTATCGGCGGCTGGATTCGCTGAGGTAAGACTAGGCCAGTCAGGACTCGCGTTGTCGATGGCGACGCGGCAAACGTCATGATTGGTCGTCCACGATTCACCCACCTTGGGAACAGCCGTGAACAAGACCGACTGGCTATCCGGCGAAAAGGTAAAGTCATCGCCGACACTAAAAGTCGTACTCGTTGGATATGCATCTCGATCACCCGGTGTAATGTCCTTGCAACCGTTACCATCGGTATTGATGACAAAAATATGATTCCGTTTGTCTTCAACGTAAGAATCCCAATGCCTGTAGAACAAGCGCGTGAACGTTTTGGCTTTTACTGGGTTTGCCGCAGCAGCCTCCTCTGCTACCTTGTTCTTGGCGTCCGACTCAGCAAAGGGCAGACTGCTCCACTTCGGATTGACTGCTGAGTAAAAGGCTATTCTTTTTCCGTCCGGAGACCAGATGCCGCCACTAGCGCCAGTCGAGATGCTCGTAAGCTTCGTAGCTTCCCCACCTCCTGTCAAATCCATAATGTAGAGCTGGGAAACGCCGTCTCGATTGGACTCGAAGAGGATTTTCGCACCGTCAGGAGACCAACGAGCGTGCAAATCTGCTTTGCCAGAATAGGTGATCTGGCGTGGTGTCTTATTAAACTCAACAAGCCAAAGCTGTGTGTTCTTGGCATTTTTAGCAGCATCGGTAACCGTGGTAACTTGATAAACAATCCGGCTGCCGTCCCGATTCAATTGCGGGTCTGCAACTCTCGCCAATCGGAATAGGTCATCAATTTGCATTGGGTGAGGGTCATTGTTCATCGCAGAAGAAATCGTCGCTTTCGAAAAAATGGAAGTAAACGCCAAAGCGAGACACGTTAGCTGAAGCGCGACAGTTAGCTTGAGACACATAAGAATGGGAGTGGTTGGATTTCCGTCGGGATGAATTTCGATCGCCTCATAAAATCAATCGAGGGCGAAGGCGAAGATGATTGCTATCATAGCCTTTGGCAAATCGGCCTGCTACGGCACACCCTCAGCAAGGTCGATACATTTTGCCTAAGTAGCGCGACGGCATAGCTCCTTGTGGAGAATTGAAGAATTGGGGTAGCGCCGCATCTATCTCGAAGCCCAAAGTGGCCGAAGAATATTCAGACAGAGGGTTTGCTTAACGGCCACCCTTTTTTGGCTCCAAATTTTTGGTTTCAAAAACTTTTCGAAGTCTATTCTAACGTTACATACGTTTTGAAAAGGTGCAAGGGATGGCAAACGAGTCCGAACGCGGTTTTCGAGGCTGGATATATGCGATTTCGGTCGCGGTTTGTTTAATGTTGATTTTCCTAGCAAGTGAAAACCTGTCGAGTGTAAAGCAACCTGGTCTTTATAATGCACCACGAACGACGACGTTAAGCATCTCGACCACGCCGAAGGTTTTTCCAAAAATCGCAACGGAATCCATTCCGCTAGCAATCGAAACCTTGACCGCACCGATCAAGTCGGATACTTGGATTGACTACCGTATCGCTTCGAGTACCTCCATTGCTATGTTAGAGCCACCCGCAGGAGCTCGGCTCTCGGCCCCCATTTCGTCGACGGTTGGCTCCGATCCGTTCCTTGACCCAAATCTCAATCAGCGAAGTCCATCCGTTTTAGCGGAATCCGCTGCAAGTGCGACACAGACGGTTGCTACGAGTGTTTCATCGATTCGGACAGTCAACACGAATGTGCCATTCGATAGAACCTGGCTAACATCGGATCGTACGGCAACTGTTAACAACAACGCTTGGCCAAGTTCAACTCGATTGCAAAACGAAATCGAAAAAATCCGAACGGCTGCTTCAACCAAAGCTGCGACGGAAGTCCAAAATTGGGCCGATCAGATCTCTTCCACTTACGACCGATTAACGCAGCAGTCACTAACCGATGACACCTCGGTTGAAACCCTAGAATCATTGCACACTCTCGCAAACGAAGGTGTAAGTCTAGCAGAACTGACTCTCCAAACGGATGCCGCCTTGGCAAGCGACGTTGCGAGGTTGTCCTATTCCATTGAACGAAGATTTGCAGTTTGGAATGCAATCAGTGGCTGCGTCCTCAAGGGCAAGACTCATCTCGTTTCTGCTCGTAAACATGTGGTCGATTCTCAGCGATTACTCCAATGCTTAGCAGATGTCCAATTGGCAATCCCAAAGACTGGAGATGCAACTAACTGGAATCAATATTTGATGCTCGACTCGTTAAAACAACTTGCAGTCGGCGAGATCACTGGCAAACAAGACCAAGTAGACATGGTTCGACAATTTCTTGGGCGCGTAACAGCTCATCGAGTAACCGATATCCAGCGATCGATATTGGCTTCGACAGAAGTACATAGATTAGCCGACCAAGTTCATCCACTTTCAATAGGTCCGGTAGATTATCGAAAGCTTATCGAAGATTTGGAAACGCTCGAATCCGACCCTGTTCATCGATGCAGCAAGAATCTGGCGGATGCGATGCAATCGCTTCGGTTTTCGGAGCATATAGAACAAGCCGCAGTCGCTCATGCGATTGGTGTGCACTACCGAAATGCAAATCTTCGCTTAGCGGTTTCAGAGGAATTCATCAACAGGATGATGCCAAAACAATCGCTAATGGAAAAGCCAGTGAGGCAAAATATCCTCGGAGCTGACACACGAGGTACAAGTAAAGTGCTCACGAAACTTAGAGTAGATTTCATGAAGGACGCGAGTGCACTCAAACTTGCCCTTTATTTGGAAGGTGACATCAGCAGTAAAACAAAATCCAGTCGACAAGGTGTAACATTTCACAATTCTTCGATTGCGAATGTAAATGCAGTTAGGGAAGTAACAGTATCGACGCAAGGGGTGAAAATTGACGGTCGGCCCGCGACAGTCGAGTCTCGTGAATCTCTAAGAAACTTCTCGACGGACTGGGATAGGTTGCCAATCCTTGGCGACATGGTTCGCCAATTTGCTCACCAAGAGTTTGTTCAAGCCCGCCCCATCGCGAAGCGCATCATGCAAAAAACAATCGCCAAGCAAACCGACGACGAGTTCGACAAACAGCTCTTTGAAAAAGTACGAACTTCGAAGTTGCAATTCAACAAGCGATTGATAGGACCACTCCAGTCCTTGGACTTACAGCCTATGGTTGTCGACATGCAAACAACCGATATAAGACTGATTGTACGTTATCGGTTGGCCGGTTCGGATCAGTTGTCGGCCTACACGTCGCGACCGATTGCACCTGGTGACAGCCTGCTATCGATACAAGTCCATCAGTCCGCCTTCAACAATATGGTCAGTCAAATTGTGGACGGGGACCGCGACTGGACGATGCAAGAGTTGTCCGACAAGATCTCGGATTTGCTTCAACAACCGCGACAAACGTTGCCCGAGGATGCACCCACCGACGTAACCGCTCGCTTTTCAGAATCCCGCCCAATCACTGTTGAATTCGAAGA
>JAYVPE010000735.1:0-3081 GCA_043757575.1 Pirellula sp. | reverse complement strand
AGGTTGATTAACGTAAGCCACACGTATCCTGCGGTTTCGGCGACGGGTCTGTTCAGTATTTCGGCGACAGCTACGGATGCCCGTGGTGCGACCAGCGTTCCTGCGAAAGCGGATTTTGCCGTACTCGGTTGGACATTGATGGCCGATCCGCTCCATCCTGCAGAAGCAATGCTCGTCATCGTAGGATCGCAGGGTTCTGACGTCATCCAGGTCAAAACAAAGGACATCAATTACTATACAGTTACAATTGCCAATCACGATTATGCCGTCCGTCGACGCGGTACGGTTTACGGCGATTTGACGAAAATCCTGGTGTTTGCCCAGGCGGGTAACGACCGGGTGACAGTCACCGACGAAGTCAACATCACTGTTGAAGTATGGGGTGGAGCCGGAGACGATGATATCAAGGGTGGAAGTGGCAATGACATACTGATGGGCGAGGCTGGCAACGACAACCTGTGGGGTGGCAACGGACGGGACATCGTCATAGGCGGGACCGGAGCTGACCGAATCCATGGCGATGCGAACGACGATATACTCATTGCAGGCTTCACGGCATTTGAGAGTGAATTCAATCAATGGGCGCCGAGCGCTTTTGATATATCGACGCGATTAACCTTGAATCAACAGCGGGCCGCCTTGGAATCCATCATGTCGGAATGGGCTAGTTCCCGACTTTACGCGGATCGGCGAAACAATATTCGCGGATCTGGGACAGGGACTGGGACAGAAAATCGTCTCAACGGAGATAACTTCTTTAAGATGGACGACAAGGTGATGATCAACAATACGGTCTTTGACGACTCATCGGTTGATCAACTATGGGGAGACGACGGTAGTGACTGGTTCTTTGCGAATTTGAACAACGACCTAGGTAGCGTACTGGACCAAATAAAAGATCGCTCCGGTAGCGAATCTCAAGAAGATATTGATCGATGGTGGTAATACACAAATTTGGACGATTGCTTTTTTCTTAGGCGGGAATTTCCAATTAAAAGCCTGTAAGATATGTATCCAGCGTGCAAGCGATTTTACGTTGACGTGTATTTTCGCTAACTTGTGGTATTTTGTGGTGGTCACCCGATAATCCGGTTGATCGTAACGATGTGCGATATTTTTGCATGACGGAAGACGACAACCAAAAGGAGTTTCCATATGAGTTCAGTCGACGAATTTGACCACGATGACCCAAAGTTGCAGAACAATAACCAGCGTGGTCGCGATGACGCAGGTGGCAACCAAACATTTGACTTGTCTGACCCAAGCATGGATGGTACTTCGGAGACAATTGCGCCTGAAAGCAAATGGAAATCCATTCCGTCGAATGGAAATGCAGAGACCATTACCGGTGGTGCGGCACCCACCGAGCAGGTTTTGAGCAAGTCCGAACTTTCGCCGACGATCGATTTACCTTTCGGTGGAATAGATAGCAGCTCAAACGCACCGACCGCTCAACCAAAATCTGAAACAGAAAATTCGAAAAATCTGAAGAGTCCGCCGTCGGCAGGCGGTACGATCATAGGCAATTACGAAGTTTTGTCCGTTTTGGGCCGTGGAGGGATGGGGATTGTTTACAAAGCTCGGCATCGAACGCTGAATCGAATCGTTGCCCTGAAAATGATTCTGAGTGGACTGCATGGAGGATCAACGGCCGTTCAGCGATTCCTCTCAGAAGCGCGAGCTGTCGCAGCTCTTCAACATCCCGGGATTGTTCAGATTTTTGAGATCGCAGAACATCAAGGGCTTCCTTATTTTTCATTAGAATATGTCGAGGGTGAGGATCTTCACTCCTCATTGAAAGGACAACCTTGGAGCGCCAAACCTGCTGCGGAATTGGTTGCATCCCTCTGCGATGCGATGCAATACGCGCACGATCGTCAGATCCTTCATCGTGATATCAAACCGGCCAACATTCTGCTTGACGCAGAAAAGCGAGCCAAGATTTCTGATTTCGGCCTCGCTAAGCAACTCGATACAAGCGATTCTGTGACTCAAGACGGATCGGTAATGGGAACTCCCAGCTATATGCCGCCCGAACAAGCGCGCGGAGACGCGTCTGCGATTTCGCCTCGCTCTGATGTCTACTCGATAGGGGCGGTTCTCTATCAAATGATTACTGGTAGAGCGCCCTTCGTATCTGACAGTATGATGGATACGTTAGTCCAAGTCATTCATCGCGATCCGGTCCAGCCACGCGAATTGCAACCGGGAGTACCGATCGACTTGGAGACGATTTGCATTAAGGCATTGCAGAAGGAGCCCAACAATCGCTATCAGAATTGCAAAGAGTTTGCAGATGATCTTCGACGCTATGTTCGAGGCGAACCCATTTTGGCAAGGCCGATCAGTCATTGGGAGCGATTGACTCGATGGTGTCGGCGAAATCCCAGGATCGCTTGGCCCACAGCAGTTGCGAGTTTCTTCGTGATTGCCACCGCTGGCGTTTCTCTTTCAGCTTGGCGGGTCACAGCAGCTCAGGCGCTCGTTATTGCCGAGGAACGAGACGAGGCTAAGGAGCAACGTAACGAGGCGGACAGACAGAGAATCATTGCAAACCAACAGCAGGCCTTGGCCGAGGAAAACGCAGAGCTCGCAATTAAACAAGCCAATCTGGCATTGCAAAACATCCAGTTCGTCGTGACGGATGTCGATACCAAGCTGATGCAGCAACCTGGCTCAAGTGAAATTCGCATTGCGATCATGGAATCTGTATCTAAAAAGTGGGACGAATTGGACATAGGAATGACAGGCGGCATACGCGGCAAGGCTATTCCAACCTTGATGGCTGTACGTCAACGCATCGCAACGACGTTTGCGCAGTTGGATCGAGTGAAAGAAGCCGATAAGGAGTTCACAAAGCTAGAGAAGACCGCTCGCGAGAGGATCGTTGTCAAGGAAGGAACCGATGCAGCGAGGATGAATTTGGCAAAGATTCTAACGGCTGCTTCCGCAATCCAACGTCAAATCGACAATGCCAAAGGAGCAGAGGTTAAACTTTTGGAAGCTCGAGAAGTGGTACGTGACATCCTCAAGAATCCGAAACCCGAAGAGATTCCGACGGACCTCAATCAAGTGCAACAA
>JAYVPE010000734.1:0-3082 GCA_043757575.1 Pirellula sp. | reverse complement strand
TGTGAATAAGGGTTCGGCTGCGCTGGCCACCCGCGAGAACATCGACTACCCATACTCCGCCCCCCTCGAGTTCGGACATCTCGAGCACTTCGCGATGTCGCAAGTCTGCAGGTTGAGCGTAGGCGAACCGCTTTTCAATGTTGGCAACTAAGCCGTCCAAATCGAGGTCGGTACCGATAGGTTGTTTTTGTTGACTAAGGATATTGCGGGCGTTGAGCCGGAAGACTTTTACCAACAATTCCTTTACGTTTTTGAGGTCCAAAGTGAGTCGAACCGCATCGCTTGGACGATAGTAAGTTGGGTTATTTAACGCAAACTTGAGTTCAATACGAGAATGCAGTTCGCGTTGCTCGTCCGGAGATAGCTGAGCGTAAAATGTCTTGGCGTCACCGATACCGTAGAGGATTTTAGTGGACGCAAATATTCGTCGCAGGGTGTCTCGATCGATAATCGTCGAGAAGACGTCGACGGTGGCGTCGGTCTTGAAGAAGTGTTCGAGGTACCGATGGACCAGCGAAGTATCGTCTCCAATTATTTCGAGCATTGTTTCGCCTTTGTAGTTGGCAGCAAGGTTTACTTGTGGCCGACGATTTTGCCGAACAACGAATTCCTGAATGAAGAACGGGCGATTGTTAGGCAGTCTGATATAGCGGAGGAAGCGTTCGCGATCCATGTTTCCATCGCGTTCATCGAATTGAAGTCGGTTATAGAGAACTGATGCGATTAGGCTGTTTTGCGATTCAGGTAGACCGGTAACGAACGTCTCGAGCGCGATGAGGTGATCGCGGAGGACGGTTCGATCTTCTAACGAGGAATCGTCGTTGGGTCGGATGCGACGCAATCGGGCCTGAACGAACGCGTTCGACTCGATCAATTTTGGAAACCGCTTTTGGAGATCCAGCAATTGCGTCGTGGTCAATTGATTGTGGATAGCGGCCCATCCAAAACCTCGTGAGTCGGGCAATTTGAGTTCGCGTTCGATGATCTCGACCAATCCTGGCGCATCAATCCGATCGATACGCTCTAACCAAGTTCGTATAGTCGCTGGTTGATTCAGCAGCGGTCCGAGATGTGCAAGGGCAACGTTTTCAATCGCGCCGGGATTGTTCGAATGGGTTTGGAAGATTGTTTTCCAGTTTAGGACGTTTGGATCCAATTGGGTTGGCAACTCGGCCGCTTCATCTTTTCGGGGAGCCGGATGATCGATATTGATTCCAAAATCGGAGCGAAGATAGTCGAGGGTCGATTTGGAGTTGGATTTGTATTCCAGGATGAATTGCCGCGTTTGCATCCGTTTGGTTTGTTCGTTCAAACCGAATTTCGCGATCCAAGCGTCAAGGAGCCCACGTGCCTCGGCAATTTCCCCGATCGTTTGGCTATGCAAGCAATGATAATAAAAATAGGTGTCAGTACCAGGTATTAGTTCTTTCAAGGCGGCGGCTCGGTTTTCCGCAAGAGCGAACCGTTCGCTAAATCCAATTTCCTGAGCTATTGTTCTGTGGGTACTCCACAAACTCAGGGCCAATACGCAGAAACAAAGACCTGTTGCACGATTGAGACTGAACATGGTTTTACTCGATACTTTTTACTCGATACTAAGGTCGCGAAGAGACTTGAATCGCTTGAATAGACGAACTGCAGCGGAGCCAGTTCCTAGAAATACCGCTAAACCATAAAAGAATAGCAAATAGAATAAAGTGGCATGAAGTGCTATCAAGACCAGTTGGATAGCGACTGGAAATTTCCAATGCGGGCGGCTGCTGGTGAGCTCTGGTAGCGAGCCCGTTCGATTCCCATGAAGATGCATGCAAGGAACATAAAGATGGCCGCAAGGATCATCATCATCGTGTAAATGGAAATCGGGTGCTTTGCTGCTGCCATGCTATTTCAGTCGATACTTTGGATTAGAATGGATACTAAAGTAGGAACAATGCGAATGCTATTAGTTAATCTTGGCGGCAACCTTGTCGCCTACCTGGATATATCCTTTGCGGAACGCCGGAAGGATTTGACCGATCGCTTGGTCGTCTTTAATACTCTTGATTTCGATGCGAGCAAGGTATTGTCCACCTCGATAAACTTCGAGCCTATGTCCTTCGCGCAGTCCATCATCGCGTCCGACTGAAACGACAACTAACTGGCTGCTATTCACAGCTAATATCTCGCCCTTGAGGTCGGTTGGTGGCACGTCGTCGTAGTCTTTGATGCCTGCGAGCTTCAATGCAGATTCGGCGGTTTCCGACTTCGCTTGATAAAGTGTTGCGTCATTTTGAAGGCGAGCCATCTCTGCTCGTAGATCCGACTCGACGCTCAGCAATCCATTTAGTCTGTCCGTGAGTGCGATTACGCGTTTACGTTGGTCGTTTCGGTCCGTGATGATCTTATCGATTTCGGTCTTTATCGTTTCGTTTTGCTTGGTAAGCGAAGACACGCGATCAATTGTTTCAGATAGTTTTTGAGTTTGGATAGTTAAAATCCCTGTTTTTAGGATCAACTCTGTATTCGCTTGAGCAAGTTGTTCGCTAGCGGCGACAAGTTGCGTCTGCAAAGTGGCTAGGGTCGACTTTCGCGACACTTGCTCCTGAGCGAGCGAAGTCTTCATTTGCTCAATTTGCTTTTTAAGTTCATCAACAGTTGTTTCCAGTTGCTTGGCCTGGGCCTGGAATACGGCAACCTTTTTCTTGTGGTCGAGATGGGAAGAATTCGCAAGCAACGAGACAATGAAAAAAGCCACGCTTAAAAGTAGAACTATTAACGTGAAGATTTTGCCGAGGAGTGTCATTGTGGCATCCGCTGGAAATGAAGCGATAGGCTGGTGGAGCAAGCGAGTTGACGCAGCCCATTGTTTAGGCAATGGAGTCGACTCGGGTGAAAAGGAGACGGCAATTCACCAGCAAACGAGTATAGTTCGGCTAAATCTACCCTGTCAACGAAAGCGGAAATTTTGACGTGATTGCTATAGTTTCACTTTAGACCGGTTGGTTCTACAGTCCGTTTTTGACGATTTTAACGATACGGTTGAGGTTAGTACGGTTGCCAACATTCTTGTTCCCACTTGGTTCCAAGTTGAAACTGGGATATC
>JAYVPE010000733.1:0-38953 GCA_043757575.1 Pirellula sp. | reverse complement strand
CCGATGGGCAGTTCCTACGGTGGAGGAGCATTTCCACTCGGGGGATCGTATGGTGGCGGAGCCTTTCCAAGTGGTGGTTCCTACGGTGGAGGAGCGTTTCCACGCGGGGGATCTTACGGCGGTGGCGGTGCCTCTTTTAATTTCGGACGTTAGATCGATAAGCTATAAATCGATGTGGTCCCGCGACTCCGCTCGCGGGACGACATTTCCGCCCAATCCTAATTTTTCCTTAACCACGACTCCGCGTGTGATGATCGCTCTGGTCAACAGACAGAGAGGCTGCCGCACTATTTGAGTAGCAATTCGACAAACGTTCGAACCAGCGTTCCAGTTCCGCCTGCATCGCACCAAGGTTTTGCGCTGTCCAGAAACGCTGGGCCAGCGATGTCAATGTGGGTCCAAGGGACGTCATCAACAAACTCTTCCAAAAACTTGGCGGCCGTTATGGCACCCCCGTATCGACCCTCGCCTACATTTTTGATATCGGCTATCTTGCCTGCAATTTGTTCAGCAAAGAACGGATGCATCGGCAATGGCCAAGTGTATTCGCCACAAGCATCGGCCGATTGCTGGATCTCATTTTGCCAAGTCTCGTTGTTGGTCATTAAACCAGAAATATCGAGCCCCAACCCTACCACACACGCTCCTGTCAATGTCGCGAAGTCCACGATCCGCAACGGCTTCTGATCGAGTGCAACGTTGAGGCAATCCGCCAAAACTAACCGCCCCTCGGCGTCGGTATTGTGTACTTCGATCGTCTTGCCACTTCGAGCAGTCAGAACATCCCCGAGTTTGAAAGCATCTCCCGAGATCAAGTTTTCAACTAAACCAAGGATGGCGACCAAGTTGTGCTTCACTTTGAGTTGCACTGCGGCTTTCATGATTCCCAAAACGGTAGCGGCCCCTGCCATATCGCATTTCATGGTCAACATCCCGTCGGTTGGCTTAATGGAATAGCCACCGCTGTCGAACGTCACTCCCTTTCCAACCAGTACCGTAGGCGGTGCGTCTGCCGTTCCTCCGTTGTATCTCAACACGACCAATCTTGGCTCACGGATCGAGCCGCGTGCAACTCCCAACAGCGCACCGCATCTCTCTATTTCCAGTTTCTTTCGGTCCCAGACTTCCACTTCCATAGAATGCAGTTTGCCCAACCTAATGGCTTCATCTGCCAGGGATTCCGGGAAAAGGTAGTTTGGAGGCAAGTTGACCAGCCGGCGCGAAAAATTAACTGCTTCGCCTTGGATAGTGCCATTCAATAAAGTGCCTTCGTCGATGCCAACCCACTCGATACAGTCTGGCGGAAATAAAGATTTCTCTTTTCGAAAGAGGTCTTGGCCGACGCAGCCAACCATCGCACCAGCGACAGCGCCTCGGAGTAACATGGGTGACGCGTGAAATCCCGCAACCCGTACTAAACTTCGTTTTTTGGAGGCGGCAGTTTTTAGGGCTGCCGCCGCCGCACGTGAATAAACACTAGGGTGGGCAGAATCGCGAGAACCGAGACCCACCGTAACGATCAGTTTCGCCGACACACCCGCAGGCGCAATTATTTGAGTGATTTTGAGAGGCTTGGCCGAAATCTCGTCAGTCTCAATAAGTCGCCCTAATAAGCCGTTGGTTGCTGCGTTTACTTTCGCAATTTCCTCCGATTCGGCCCATGTCTCGTCAATCCCAAGTACCAAGCAATCGCACGGCGATTGGACCATTTCATCCGAAAAACTCTCGCAACGCATGCCAATATCTCAGCAAAAAAAGGGGCATCTCATACAAAGACGGCATCTTAGGCGAGCTGCGATTCAAAATCTACTGGACGGATTAGCGTGATTACCCCTGTTGACGTCGAACTCGTGAACTCGATCCCATTTTTCACTCGTTTCCAAGCTAATCCGCGAAATCCTGGCAGCAATCTTTTTTGAGCTACATCGCACCGACAGGATTGCTAGACTGAAGATCCATTGTTCGCAGTTGGCCTACTTAAAGTTTTTGTTTTTTCGGAGCAACCTCATTTATGCGATCTATGCAAAATCTCTTTAGCATCGCCATGATCCTTTTCATGGCGAATGCATTATTCGCAAAAGACGCATACGAAAAAGTCGCGTCGGTCGAGGGGGTAACCGAATACTGTTACTCCAACGGTGCTCGTGTCCTTTTATTTCCGGACGCTTCCAGGCCGACGATTACAGTCAATATGACAGTGCTTGTTGGCTCTCGTCACGAAGGATATGGCGAAGCGGGAATGGCGCATTTGCTAGAACACTTGGTGTTCAAAGGAACGCCCACATTTCCCGAAGTGCCAAAGGCGTTGCGTGATCATGGTGCAAGTTTCAACGGCACTACCAATGTAGACCGAACCAACTACTTCGAAACTCTGCCAGCCTCGGATGAGAATCTAGAATTCGCGATTCATATGGAGTCCGATCGGTTGGTTAATAGTCACATCAAACGTGAAGACTTGATGTCGGAGTTTACTGTTGTTCGCAACGAGTTCGAACGCGGCGAAAACAGCCCACAGTCCGTTCTTTCACAACGCGTTCAGGCGGTTGCCTATGAATGGCACAATTATGGCAAAAGCACGATTGGCAACAGGTCCGATATTGAACGAGTACCAATCAACAACCTTCAAGATTTCTACCGGAAATACTATCAACCTGATAATGTTGTCCTTGTCGTGACAGGCAAGTTTGAGGAATCGAAAGCATTGGAATACGTAACCCAGTATCTTGGTTCTATTCCAAAGCCCGAGCGACGACTCGACCCAACCTACACGGAAGAGCCTCCTCAAGACGGCGAGCGTTCGGTCGTGCTACGTCGTGTAGGCAGCGTAGGTGCAATCAATGTTGTCTACCATATTCCTGCTGCTGCGCATGCCGATTGGGCTCCACTATCAGTTCTTGCGAGCGTCCTTTCAGAAGAGAAGGTCGGCTTACTCGATCAGGTGCTCGTCGAAACTCGGCTTGCCACCAGTGTCGGTGCTTTTGCCGACAACTCGCACGATCCTGGCCTCTTTTCTTTCGCAGCCCAACCTGCAGAAGGCAAACTCGAAAAGGTAAACGATCTGCTGCTCAAGACCATCGACGAAATTGAGAACACGCCTTTCAAGTCCGAGGAAATCGAACGAGCCAAGATTCGAGCCAAACGTCGAACAGAGCAAACTCTTTCCAATGCAGCCACGATGGCGCAAACACTTAGTTCTGCGAGCGCTCTAGGCGATTGGCGATTGTTTTTCTTGCAACGCGATCGACTTGCTGGCGTTACACTCGATGAAGTGACCCGTGTTGCAAAGACTTACTTCAAGAAGCACAATCGCACGGTTGGAATGTTTATCCCAGCAGAATTTCCTCAGCGATTGACTATTCCTGCGGTGGCCTCAATCGGTGACATGGTCAAAGACTACAAAGGTGGATTGGCGGGTCAGGCAGGAGAATCGTTCGATCCAACCCCAGAGAATTTGGATGCTCGAACCCAACGCAGGGAAGTCGACGGCATCCATGTAGCAATGATTCCAAAGAAGAATCGTGGAGAAACGGTCGCTTTTTCTATGACTCTCCACTATGGCAACGAAGAATCCCTCAAGGGGATGAACACGGCAGCAGGGTTGTTACCCATGTTAATGATGTCCGGTACCAAGCAAATGGACCGTCAAGCCTTGCAGGAAAAGATGGCCGCGTTGGGTGTTCAAATCTCTACCGGCGGTGGCGGTGGACGAGGTCGACGAGGCGGCGGAGGAGGAGGTAGTGGATCGGCTGGGCAACTGAGTTTGTCCGTTACCGGGAAACGGGAATCATTGGTCGCCGGTATCGAGCTATTGGGCGAAATATTGAGGAGTCCCGCCTTTGGAAGCGATGAGTTCGAACAGACGAAGCTGAGATCTGTCGCTCGAATGACAGAGATGCTCAACGACCCGACTGCTCTCGCAGGTAACCAACTAGCAAGGTCTCTGTCGCTCTATTCCAAAGGGGACGCGCGCTATGTTCCGACCACCGTTGAGAGCATCGAGGATGCAAAAAACGTGACCCTGGACCAGGTCGTCGATATCTACAACAAGCAACTTTCCGCAGCTACCGTCGAGATCGGTATTGTTGGCGACTTTGAACCAGAAAAAGTGGCACCGGCAATCGAAAAAATATTAAACAATTGGAAATCCGATACTAGTTTCAAAGCGATCGAGCGTGCAGCTAAGACCGATGTCTCTGGTTCCAAAGAAAACATTGTTACGCCTGACAAGGCTAACGCAGTTTTTTTGGCCGGACTCTCGTTTACGTTGAGTGACGAATCGCCATCGAGCATTCCGCTGCAAATCGGCAATTTCATTTTAGGCGGTGGGACTTTATCGTCGCGTCTTGGCGATCGTATCCGTCAGAAGGAAGGTCTTTCTTACGGCGTTTCTAGTTCGATTACGCTTCCATCGCGTGGTTCCGATGCGAGATTCACGATCAATGCGATTACGAATCCCGCCAACATTGATAGAGTCGAGGTTGCAGCGTTGGAAGAGTTGAGGCGTTTTATCAAGGACGGACCAACCGAACTGGAAATGAAGGATTCGAAGAAAGCATTCCTAGAGTTACGCAAAATTTCGAGGTCTGCAGATCAAGCGATCGCCGACCAACTGAGTTCGAATTTGAATCTGGGTAGAACATTTGTGTTTAGCGCAGAGCAAGAAACTCAAATTGCAAATTTGAAGGCTGAGGATGTTCGCGAAGCGTTTCAAAGGTTTATCGACCCGAACAAGCTAGTTGTTATCCGAGCTGGAGATTTCAAGTAGTCAAAGTGAGCGGCAAGGCGTTAGCCCAATGGCACTCACTTTACCGAAATAACATTTAGCGGAATGGCGCGAGCCATCCGGTTTCGTTGCGATTCTCCCAGTTCACCGTACGGCTCGCGCCGTTACGCTTCCAAAGTGGGTGCCATTGGGCTCCAGCCAAATGGCACTCACTTTGTCACGCCGGAGGCTCAAAAGTATAACTATGTCATTTCCAGATTTTGAGCTCCCTTCCGTTCTCGCTGATGCATTAAATGGAAGAGTTGCATTTGCCCTATCCTTGGCAGCAGCCGCTAGTCGCGAGACACTGAAATTTTTCAGGACCAGCGAGTTTCAAGTGGAGCGAAAAAGTGACCGTTCACCTGTAACGCGAGCCGACAAACAAGCGGAACAAATTGTTCGTACGATGGTAGCTAAAGCGTTTCCATCGGATGCGATCTTAGGTGAAGAGTTTGGAAGCGTCGCAGGCCAGTCTGAGTTCGAATGGATCATCGATCCGATTGATGGAACGAAGAGTTTCATTTCCGGTGTTCCCCTCTACTCGACGTTGGTCGGCATGAGTGTAGCTGGTCAGCCAAAAATCGGTGTGATTGCTATCCCCGCGCTCGGTGAGCTCATTATCGCAGCCGCAGGTTTAGGGTCTTGGTATGGGCAGTCATTCACAAACCAATCGAGTGTCCCGTTGACCCGAGCTTGTGTCTCAAAAAAAAGCCGTCTTGAGGATGGATTGATGGTCACTTCCCAAGTCGACAACTTTTCACGTCGCAAGGCCGAGTCTGCTTATCGCGAATTAGAAGCGGAAGCATATGTTTCGCGAACTTGGGGTGATGGCTATGGTTATCTGCTTGTAGCAACGGGCAGAGCCGAGGTGATGGTGGACCCAATCGTGAACCCTTGGGACGTTGCTGCGGTCGCTCCTGTAATCGAGGAGGCGGGCGGAAGGTTTTCTTCATGGGCTGGCGACTTTGATATACGAGCCGGTCATTGTGTAGGCAGCAATGGCTTGGTCCACGAGCAAGTGCTGTCCCGTTTGCGACCGTTTGCAGCTTAATGGTAAAACACCTGAACTCATTACGTAACGGCTTGTTGATTTAATTAGCCGCAACGCGTTAGCGTCGGTTCACTCGCCGACAACCGGGGCTAACGCCCAATGGCTAATTACTATTTTTGTAAATAACACTAAATCAGCAAGACCGTAATCCGGCGGTTTTCGATATTCAGAATTGCATGGCAACCCCACGCTGAGAAAATCGCCTGCTACGAACTCGAATAATTGATATACTTCGCTAAAGAAATCATACCTCGAACTGGGTTTTTCGCCTCTCGGAACTTGAATGCAGCAAAAAGTCTTTGAACATCGTCTGTCCAACGGAATGGTTGTGCTTGGCGAGCCCATGCCTTGGTTGGAATCGGTGGCCTTTTCCCTGCTGTTACCGGCTGGCACACGGAATGAACCAAGCGATCGGCTGGGTCTCGCGGGAATGACTTTGGAAATGTGCCAACGTGGGGCCGGCCCATACACTAGCCGTGATGTCGTAGAACGTTTGGATTTTTTGGGAGTCGATCGGTCCAGCAGTGTGACTACTTTTTATACTTCTATGAGTATGGCGGCAATGTCGAGAGTGCTTGAGCCAACACTCGAGGTTGCAGCAGCCATTGTATTGGAGCCGCATTTTCCAGAGGATGAGCTTGAGGAAGCAAGGCAATCCGCGTTGCTTGAGTTGGCGTCGATCGACGACGACCCTGCCCAGAAGTGCTTCAAAGAATTGAAACGACTTCGGTTTGGCGATGTCTTTGGCCGCTCGTCGCTCGGCAGTGAATCGGGCTTGAAGGAAGCAACTCTGGATGACTGCAAGGAGTTCCATCGGAAGCATTACAATCCAGACCGAGCCATACTTAGTTTGGCTGGGAATTTTGATTGGGATCGATTTTTAGTCATCGCCGAACGACTTTTTGGCAGATGGAAGGGGCCAGCCTATATTGGTCCAACCGGCGTGCTTTCCATTCCTGGAAACTCGCACCTGCAACATGAGGGGCAACAAACGCATATAGCGTTGGCCTATGACGCTGTTCCATACAACCATCCAGAGTACTATCAGGGGCGCGGGTTGGTTGGCATATTGAGCGACGGAATGAGTTCGCGATTGTTTGCTGAAGTACGAGAAAAGCGGGGACTCGTTTATTCCGTATCCGCGTCGGCACATTCGCTGCATGATTGCGGCAGCGTCTTGTGCTACGCCGGAACGACGGCTCCGCGTGCCCAGGAAACGTTAGACGTAACGATACTAACGATTAGGTCACTTGAGAATGGCATCGACCCGGCTGAGTTAAAGAGGCTCAAGGCGCGCGTTCGCACTTCTTTGGTAATGGAACAAGAGAGCAGTTCGTCACGAAGCGCACAGATGGCGCATGATTGGGCTTATTTAGGACGCGTTCCATCTCGCCAAGAATTACTGCAAACCATCGAAGCGTTGACATGCGAGAGTTTGCTTAACCATTATCAAAATCATCCCCCGCGTCGCTGGTCGTTAGTGACCATTGGGCCCGATTCCTTGGAGTTCTCTGATGCAGTTTCGTAGCGAAAAGCTTTCCAATGGCTTGGAAGTGATTGCGGAAGTTAATCCAGAAGCATTTAGCCTTTCGCTGGGTTATTTCGTAAAGACGGGTTCACGTGACGAAACGCCTGAGATGGCCGGAGTTAGTCACTTCCTCGAGCACATGATGTTTAAAGGGACAGCTCGCCGTACTGCGGAAGACGTCAATCAGGAATTAGACGATCTAGGTTCGCAGTCCAATGCATACACCAGCGAGGAGCAAACCGTCTACTACATGAGTGTCTTGCCAGAGTTCCAGCATGCTGCTTTGGACTTGTTGAGCGACATGATGAGACCGGCATTGCGCGATGAAGATTTCCAAACAGAACGTCAAGTTATTTTAGAGGAGATCGCCATGTACGACGATCAGCCCCCGTATGGCGCGATGGAACGTGCAATGGAAGGCTATTTTCGCGATCACCCCCTCGCACGTCGTGTTCTAGGCACTCGCGAAACAGTCAGCGAGCTCGATCCAGAAGCAATGCGAGCTTACCACCAAGCGCGGTATGCTCCGGACAATTTAACTTTGGTTGCATCAGGAGCTGTTGACTTTGAACAGCTCCTCAAATCGGCTGAAGCCATGACGACTCAATGGAAACCCTCGCAAGCGAAGCGGCAGTTGCTTACGCCGACTTATTGCAATGACAAGCTCTCGATGGTTCATCCTCCCGCGACGCAGCAATACACGCTTCAGTATTCGCCGGGGCCGAGTTATTGTGACGACGCTCGCTACATTGCTCGCATTTTGGGAACGATTATCGGAGACGATTCTGGCAGTCGTCTTTTTTGGGAGTTAGTTGATACCGGAATGGCAGAGACTGCCGCCACCTTTACGCAAGAGTTTCAAGAGTGCGGACTGTTCTGTACCTTTCTTGCTTGTGCACCGGAACAGCATGATGAGAACTGGGATATTATCCAGGAGATCCTCGGTCAAGGACGAGAACTCCCGATAAAAGAACTCGAGCTGGAACTAGCCAAAAACAAAATCTGTTCGGGAATGATCTTGGGGTCAGAACGTCCAAGCAACCGGCTGTTCTCGATCGGAAACGCGTGGACGATTCGTCGTAAATACGAAACGATTCAAGATGCTTCGGAACACTATCGTCAAGTAACTTTGGAAGAAGTTCAACGAGCGTTTGTGGCATTAGCCAATACAACAAGTGTTACTGTGAGCGTCGGCCCAGAAGTTTAAAATCGATAGAGTACAAGCAACGATGAAAATCCCAAGCCTTCCGATCTTGATTCTAGTCTTATTATCGGACGCCCTGACCACTATCGCAGCGGAGATTCTACCAAGCGAAATTCAGTCGAGCTCTGCCGTTGCATATCAGTTAGCTCCCGATTTCCCCCATCTAACATCGAAGATAAGTCTGGAAGCAGTCTCGGCTGTTGCCACCGATTCAAAAGGCGATATTCTTGTCTTCCACCGTGGCGAGCATCCGATCCTCCGATTCGATCGCAATGGAAAACTGCTTCGTTCATTTGGCGATGGTTTGTTCAATTCGGCTCATGGATTGAGAATCGATGCCGACGACAATATCTGGGTGACGGACAACGCCAATCACACTGTGATCAAATTTAATCGCGATGGAGACATCCTGTTGACCCTGGGGAAAAGGAATGTGGCTGGCCAAGATGCCTCGCATTTCAATAAGCCGGCGGATGTTGCGTTTGCGTCAAACGGTGATTTCTATATTGCGGATGGCTACGGCAATTCGCGAGTGGTCAAGTTCAACAAGGCGGGTGATTTTTTGATGGCATGGGGGAAAAAAGGAACAGGCCCTGGCGAGTTTAATTTGCCCCACGCAGTACAAGTCGATGCGCAGGGGCGTGTTTATGTAGGGGACCGTGAGAACAATCGCATTCAAGTCTTTGACGCAGATGGAACGTTTCTTCGGCAGTTCGGAGAGATGGCTCCCTTCGGTTTATATATTACTCAAGAACAGTTCTTGTTTGTCGCAGATGGCCGGGCAAACAAAGTACTAAAGATGACGCTCGCCGGGAAAGTTTTGACGTCCTGGGGTACGACGGGTGAGGAGCCAGGAAATTTCCGGATGGCTCACGGGCTGAGCGTGGCTCAAGACGGGGCAGTCTACGTAACAGAGATCACCGGCAAGCGCATCCAGAAATTTGTTTCCAACGAATAATCTTGGATCGACAAGCAACCGTAGTCTCCACGCTGGTAAGGCGAGCGGCAGATTGGAATATCCCAACCCGATGCGTAAGCGAGGGACGATTCCGCAGATCCCTCACTTACGTATCGGGTTAGGATTGGTAGTTTTCACATCGCCGCTCGCCTAAAAGAGTTTACCAACCGGAGCGACTAAAGCCAGAGCCGCTACTCGAGCCACCCTCACTGCTTCGGTTGGAAATAGAATTGCTATGGTCGCCGAATGAGCCGCCAGTGGAATTTTGCGAGCTGTCACCGCTATTAAAAATCGAAGGAGTGCTTGCTTGATTACGGCGTCGGGTAGCTTCGGCCTCGCGTTCCGCTGACTGCTGCTTACGAACCACTTCGCGTTCCGCTTGTTCGATCGCCTTCCTCGCCATTTCGGCTGCAATACGACCAACCTCGAGAACAATATTGTAATTGCCCTGTTGCAGACTAGTCCTTGCTCTTTCCAATTCTCGCACACCAGGCGAGCCAAAGACTCGAATACCGTAGTGCCCAGACCATTGCTCCTACCGCGTCAAAAGCGGAAAGTTTGTCGGCTTGCTCCAAATCGTTTTCAACCGAAGGAATCAGGACTTCTAAGTATTCTGGCAACCGGAAATAGCCATCCGTTCTTGACTCGCTCTCCAACTGCTTATCCTGTGCGATGCATTTCCCCAATTCATCCTGCGCACCAGATAGCTTCTCGTGAAGGTTGGTGAGACAGTTCTCGACCGTATTCAGGGCCTTCTCTGCATCTACGCCGCGCTGCTGAAAAGCATGAAGCACTTCTTCAAAGGTCAAAGTGATTTCATCGGGGATCTCGGTCCGATTGGCTTTATCTAAATCTACTTTATCGGAACGCACTGGGTTTGATTGCTCTCGCAAAACACCAGGAAGACCGTTTAGACGCGAGAATTTTAGCGGCTTCCCAGTGACTGCATGCATCGCTTGTTGATAGCGGCTGCCACTGAACAGGTTCAGCAACTTACCGGAAAAACCGCTGGGATTTATCAATTCTCTTGCCTCTTTAATGACACGTCGAACTTCTTTCGACATGATAAACAAATCGTCAACATAGTCGAGCGCTTGCTCGCTGACCAATTTTGTAACGCCCACGTACCCTCGCTCGATGATTTTCTCTTTTGATCCTAACAGTTCCTCATTGCGAATGAACAATCGATCAATACCCTCTGTTTCCTTTGCCACAAGCAACTCCCGCCGAGTGAGTGCTTCTTCGGCTGCGAGCATGACGGTTCGTCGACGTCGATTGAGCAACCAAAGCACCGCAGCAATGGAGAGCAACACTAGGATGAGTATGAAAAGAAGAGTCCGCTGCATTGCGAGCCCGGCACGAAGAGCCCTATCTGACTCTCCTTGAATGACCCTTGCAAGTTGCCCGTCAATCGACTTGACGGTCTCCTTGACAGCATCCAAGATGCGTCCACCACTTCGCATGGCGAGAAAGGCACTTTGGTCGAGTTGGCCTACCCAGTTCGATTCACCAAGCCCACGGCGATCTTGAGCATCGGATCCAAAATAGCTAAATTTTCGCTCCTTCAAAGACATTGCAAACACAGCACCATCGCGTTCCATGGTTTTCGGATGTTCTAGTTTTCCAAAGTCGGTGCGATTGCTTAGTCCATAACCGAGCGCATACTCGATAGCATCCATGCCCCGGTACTCGCGGCCATCGTTAGCCAAAAAGCTCGCGTCGGATGCCTCGTCCATTATCACGATGGTCCAGTGCGGACCATTTTTCGTAAGCCAGTTCTCCAATTCATCGAGCTGTGGCGAGCCAATTCCTATATTGCCTTTGACAAACAGATGCCGGTCCGGGCGCCAGGATCTGATGACCTCTTCAATGGCGGCAATTTTCTTAGGACCGGATGAAGAAGCGGATTCCTGTGAGAACAGGTTCGCAAACAGCGCAAACCAAATTAAATGCGCAGTAATCAGCGTGAAACAGCGTGCAAAGAAGCGTTTTATCATTCGATCTAACAAGCAAATTTGAGCGATTTTCGAAGTGAAATTGGTTAGGCTGCAATCGATTAACCACTCACCAAACTAAAGTGGGCCAATTATGCATAATGCGAATCATAGAGGCAACTCCCTTCCCAAACAAATACGGCGATGCCTATACTGTTAGCTCCATGGCACACATCCAAGTCCGTAGCACAAAACCACCGCAACATCAGTCCACTCGCGACGCAATCGCGATTTGGCTCGCGGGCGTCGAAGCGGTGCGGGCCGATCTTGTTGTTGAACAGCAAACAAACTGGGATGGTCGATGGTTAACAATTGCAGACCAAGTTTTTGACCTGAAAAACGCCGAGCAGCTAATCATCGTCGGTGCAGGTAAAGCCACCGCCGGAATGCTTAGCGGTCTATGCACCGCGCTGCAACGATCCAAAAAAAAACTTCCAAAGACGGTGGGCTGGATCAATGTCCCCCAAGGATCTGAGCTCCCGGTAGGGCTTCTAGCGAAATCGGTGACGGTCTGTCTCGCTCGTCCTCAAGGTTGCAACGAACCAACAGAAACCGCAGTCGATGGAACCCGACAAATTCTTAACTATGTTCAACGCGCCGGTCGCAATGACTGTGTCTTAGCGCTGATTAGTGGCGGAGGTTCCGCCTTGCTTTGCTCTCCGATCGATGGAGTCATGCTTGCCGAAAAAGTCGAACTGACTCGCGCTCTGTCTGCAGCAGGAGCTAATATCGAGCAACTGAATTCTGTCCGCAGGTGCTTAAGCAACGTCAAAGGGGGAGGGATGGCGCGCGCTTGCAACGCTCGCAACCTAATCACTTGCATCATCTCCGATGTGTTAGGCGACCCATTGGACTTAATAGCTTCCGGACCGACGATCCTTCAGCCCTCGCCTAATCCTTCGATTGCGATTGCCGTGTTGGAACAGTTGCTGCCATTTCAATTCCCATCGATTCGCGAAATTTTAAGCCAGCAATTGAGCATGCGTTCCGACACAGGGAGAGCTCTCAGAAATCCAAACATTTTACTTGCACCGATCCTATTGGCAAATAACGCATCGGCGGTGGATGCGGCTGGTCAAAAAGCCGTTGAATTGGGTTATCGCTACTGGATGAAATCCGAACGCAAAAGCGAAGGAGACGCAATCCTGCTCGGTCGTCATTTTGCACAGCAATTGAATTCCACTCGCGATCAAACTCAGATCGATTGTATCATTTCAGGTGGTGAACCAACTGTCGTCTTACCGCCTGTAGCAACACGCGGACTTGGGGGGCGAAATCAACAATTGACGCTCGCACTGCTCGATTGGTTCGACAAACATGGAGGGTGGCCAACCAACGCAGAATTGGCGTTTGTTTCAGGCGGGACCGATGGTGAAGATGGGCCAACCGATGCGGCTGGAGCTTATGTCGATCAATATGTCTTTGCACAAATGAAGTCGCTGCAATTGTCTCCCGAGGACTATCTGAATCGGTGCGATGCGTATCGATTTTTCAATAAGGCAGCAGGGCTTTTACAGACCGGCCCAACAGGGACAAACGTTTGCGATTTGCGAGTGGGACTGGTGGGTCGTCCTGATTGTGGCCCTGCGACTCCGTTCGCAGGGAACGAAGTCGTCTGCCATAGGAAGTCGTAAGCGGGCGGAGCCGCTGACCCACAGTTCTCAAACGTTAATAGGCAAAGCTGGTTGGGCTGGCAATTTCCGTTCGATATAATCCGCTACCGCGACGAGCCACGCGTCACCAAAATACTTTGCCGTAAGTTTGATAGTTCGAGGCGCCATTGAAACCGGTTTCGTTTTGGCTTTTTCGTCCTCTTCCTGTTTTCCTTGGGGTGATGCCAGTTCTTGAGAACCAAATCTTACGATCATACTGGGATGGCCAGACAAATTTGTACGAACGAGGTCATCGCTGCCGAGCAAAATGTCCACTTTCCGCAAAACGCGTTCTGTTTCTTGAATCAACATCGTCCTTGCTCGCATGCTCTGAACGTAATGGATGCCCCGCGCGAACTGCGATTTGCGAAACGAAGGCCCCCAAAGTCCCATGTCGCCATCCCATTCCGCTGTTCGAAAGAGTGAATCGTGCATGGCTGCCGATTCAACATCTAAGCCCACCATGAGGGCTTCTTGAGGAATCGTTTTCGGAAACTCCATTGGGACCATGTCTGCCCCATCGCTCTTAAGTTGATCGAACACCAATTGTTCGTTGTCGGACAATTGCGACTCTAAATATCCGACACGAAGTTTCTTTATGTCAAATTGAGCGGGCCAAATATGGGGTCGATCCACGACGGTCGGGTCCATTCCATCGGTTCCTTGAATTGCGCTTAAGACGATCCCGCAATCGATGGCGTGCCTTGCGATCGGCCCAATTTTGTCCATACTCCATGCCAACGTCATGCATCCGAACCGGCTGACTCTGCCAAACGAAGGCCTTAAACCCATGACTCTACAACGGCGAGCCGGAGAGACGATACTGCCAAGCGTTTCACTGCCCAATGCAAATGTACACAACCCGGCGCCTACTGCAGAACAGCTTCCTGCGGAGGATCCCGAGCTTCCTTGTTCGACGTTCCATGGATTCTTCGTTGTCGCATCGTACCATATATCCCCCCAAGCCAAAGTTCCAACAGCTAGCTTGCCCAACATGACGGCACCTGCATCGTTAAGGCGGCTGACGACAGTGGCTAGATTCGGACGCACTGTGTCTCGATAGGGTTTGGCTCCCCAAGTGGTCGGAAAGGGAGGCACAGCAATGATGTCCTTGGCTCCCCATGGAATACCGTGCAACAATCCCCGATCTTTACCACTCTTGAGCTCTTGGTCAGCTTGCATCGCTTGTTGCATCGCAAGTTTTTCCGTGAATGTAACCACGCAACGCAAGATAGGGTCATATTTTTTCAGTCTACCAAGGTACAATTCGGTTAAGTGTTGACTGGTAATCCTTCCCGAGCGGAGCGCTGCCGCCTGTTCAACGATGCCGGACGCAGCAACGGCTAACTCGTCTTGCCAGTCTATGTTACTGTCGCCAATTTGCTTGGCTCGATCCGACCAAGAGGAATCGATCGTGCGTTCAGATGGTGTTTTTGCTGAACGCTTTCTCTCCAAAAGATCCTCCGGGAGATGTTCAGCAAAGAAGTGCGGTAAAAAGGCCACGGCTGGCCCCGTGTCGGCATCCAAATTCAACGCTCGCAACTTCCGCTCATTCTCTGTTTGATCTTGAAGCTGTTTGCAAAGTGAATCCTTTTCAGGATCGGTAAGTTCGATATCCGCAATCCATTGCGCCTCGTTAATCATCTGAGGAGTGATCGTGCCGGTTGCACTTGCCTTGTCGGCAAGCACACGCTGAAATGCAACAGAGCCGATTCCCAGTGCGCTAAACTGCACCATCCAGGCGCGACGGCTAGTTGGAATATTCATTTCCCCTGTCCTTTTGTTGATGGTTGATTGTTAGATTGCGAGGTCATTGTAGTGTCTGTTCAAGCCTATGCAAAAACATTTGTCCTCGATTGCAGACGTTCCCAAACTGGAGTTTGGGAACGCGAGAAACGAAAACAGCCAGTCTGAAACCAGACTGGCTGTAGGAATAATGTTTTCTTTAAACCAACCTCAAATGCATCTTCAGTTCCATGGACCGCGGACGGGATAGATACCGAACTGATTGCTATGGCTTGGCGCGTAAGGAGTCGCTTTAAATATGCCTCCGCCACCACCGGTTGGAGCATTGCCTCCAAATTGATGATAAACGGGGGTCATGGTGTTCTGGGAAACGCCCCACGAATGATTGGCTTGCATCGTCACTGTGGGAGGTACGATCAACGCTGTAGGTTGACCCGTCTTCAGATAATAGTATTCACCATGCCATGGTGTTTGCATCGCCTGGTTGCGTGCCCAGTAATCTCCTACTGAGGACATTGATACCCATCCCAGCCGATTGCCGATCCCTTCTGTATTGCCTCCATAGTAAGTCCGACCACCGAATCGTTGAGCTTCAGCAATGGAACAAAATGATACAGCAAGAGCCAGAGCTATTGCTGCCGTATACGTACGTCGAAACATAAACTTGAGTCCTTAAAACCAGTGAGCTTTTAGCTAATGTTGGACGATCCATCCCCAGCACAGCTCCTAATTTGGTTCGACTGGTCTCCGACTCAGCCTAAGATTGTTTTGACAAGACTATCGAGGGATCTCGAACATCTTGTAAACTCTCTTGCCTGCAGTACGAACCGGTGGTGCGTAGTAACTGGCATGAGTTCGATTCAAACCACGACCCCCATCATAATAAGAATGGTATCGGTCCTGATGTTGGTAAAGGAATTGATGTGGATAAAATGGTTGATATGTATTGTAAGTGTGACCAACCCAACCGGGTACCCCGATCGGAGACATGTACAAGGCCGCTTCGGCGGAGTTAGCATTGCCTTGGGTGAAGTAATTGTCGAATAGAGGTTGCGTTCCTTTGCCTAGAAGATTGGCATAGTTGTCCATGCCACCCGAGCCCATGCTCGCAGACGTATAGGAGCCAGCCAGGGGTGTTCCGCCGACGTAGGTGCCGTTTGAGTACTGTGCGAAGAGCGAATTACCGCTCACTGCTGCAAAACCCAACCCCAAGGTCATTAAGCACGCTGATTTGTATTTCCGTAGTTGCCGCATTTTGCACTCCTTAGCGAATTTTTCTATCCTGATTTATCTTCTCCCACCGGGTATCAGTCGGCAATTTGCACAGCAGAAAATCAGATAAAGGTTACGGCAAGGTTCGCGAATCACAATCAGCAGTCCAATAGAAACGAGGGCAACAAACGTAACGAAAGTTCTAGCCTTGCCGTCCGGTCCGAGGAAAGTGCCGAGGTCTCTCCCAACTTGCCGACGTTGTCCTCGCTTAGAGATTCCGATGCGGGTGCTTCTAAATTCGCGTAGACCTACTAGCCGATATAGTCTAACTTTTCCACTCTTCGAGCTTTTTACGTCAAGAATCAGGGAGGAACCGCAAGGATGGCCAAGCGCCGTACACCGGATAGCAATGAGGACACCTCCGAAGAGGATTTGCCAGACGGCCAAAAGCCGAAACGCAAACGGCCTACTCAGCAGGCGTTATCGTTCGATGATGAAAGCAATGGAATAACAGGAGTATCGCTTCGCGACGCAGCTCAAGTCCGATATCTCAACTATTCTCTATCTGTCATTACTAGTCGAGCTTTGCCAGACGTACGAGACGGTCTGAAACCCGTTCAACGCCGAATCATGTACACGATGGACCAGCAGGGGCTTGACTTCACCAGCAAGCACCGCAAATGCGCCAAAGTCGTTGGCGACGTAATGGGTAATTACCACCCGCACGGTGACTCCTCGATCTACGACGCACTCGTGCGAATGGCTCAGTCGTTTTCACTGCGAATGCCACTCGTCGATGGAAGCGGGAATTTCGGCTCGATCGACGGTGACAATGCGGCGGCAATGCGGTACACCGAATGCCGCTTGTCGGCAGTCGCCACCGAGGTGCTGACCGACCTAAGCAGTGGCACGGTTCACTTCAAAGCAAACTACGACGGAACTCGCCAAGAACCCGTTGTCCTACCGAGTCGCGTTCCGAATCTACTGGTCAACGGTGCAACCGGCATCGCGGTGGGAATGGCGACAAACATCCCTCCGCACAACTTAGGCGAAGTATGCCGCGCGCTTCTAAAACTGCTGGCTGACCCAGAGATTAAAGACTACCAATTGGTAGCCAACGATGCCGTCAATGGCCCTGATTTTCCAACAGGCGGCCAGTTGATTAATTCCAAGGAGGAGCTTCGAGAGATCTACCGAACCGGACAGGGTTCTCTCAAAATCCGTGGGACCACAGTTCCAGGTGGTGACTCCAAGACAGGTAAATTATTGCATATTACTTCCATCCCCTACGGTGTGAACAAATCTGTGCTCGTTGAGCGCATCGCGGACATTGTCATCGGTGGCAAGATGCCTTTATTGGAGGACGTTCGCGACCTCTCGTCCGAAGACATTCGAATCGACCTCCAACTAAGAAAAGATGCCGACGAAGCCAAAGTGCTTGCCTACTTGTACAAGCATACGCCATTGCAAACTAACTTCGCAGTCAACATGACTTGCTTGGTGCCGACGGAAAACCCTGAGGTCGGTGCACCCAGTCGTTTAGGTTTGAAGGAAATTCTGTGGTTCTTTCTCAAATTCCGATTAGAGATTGTTACCAAGCGGCTTGAGCACGAACTCGCGGCCTTGTTACGCCGAATTCATCTCCTTGAAGGCTTTGTATTGATTTACGATGCGTTGGATGAAATCATTCGCATCATTCGAAAATCCGATGGCAAATCGGATGCGGCAGAAAAGATCATGCTACGCTTTCCAGCCAACAATGGTGGCTTGGACGCGGAACAGACCGACGCGATCCTTGAACTGAAACTGTATCGACTCGCTCGGTTGGAAATCAATTTGATCGAGGAGGAACTTAAGGCAAAACAAAAGCGAGCTCGCGAAATCCAGAAGCTGCTAAAAGAGAGCACGGACGACACCAACAATTCAGGTCGATGGCGAATCGTGCGAGAAGAAATTGAAGCCATCATCGGTAAGTACGCGAAGACGAAAGAGGGCGCTCGTCGAACCGAGATCATTACGATTGAGGCGGAGCCGGAGTTCGACGAAAAGGACTTTATCATAGACGAAGACTGCCACGTCATGCTGACAATGGAGGGCTGGGTCAAACGTCAAAAGCAAATCGCTGATCCTGGAAAGAGCCGCTTGCGCGAGGGAGATTCGGTACTTGATGTCGTAGCGGGCTCCACCCGCGCGACACTTGCTTTCTTCTCATCTTTAGGTGTCTGCTATACCTGCCGATTGATCGATATCCCTGCCTCGACTGGACATGGTGAACCCGTTCAGAAACACTTTAAGATGAAGGACGGAGAGCGGATCGTTTCGGTAATGTCACTCGACCCTCGCGTCATCGGAAATATACAAGAGAATCCAAAGAAGCCGAATGACAGCCCTGAGGTTCACGGCTTTGCAGCCACAAGCAACGGGTTCGCAATGCGGTTCGGACTCGATCAATTCGTCGAACCCTCTACCCGCAGTGGACGACGTTTTGCTCGTGTTGCTCCAGAGCATGAGGTTATCGGCGTCGAAGCAATACACGGAACCGAAACCATTCTTGCGATTACGGCCGACTGTCGAGCGATGGTTTGCCCGGCCGTTGAAATCAACTATCTTTCTGGCGCTGGCAAAGGTGTTACGTTAATTAAGATTGCCAAGACCGATAGAGTACTCGGTTTCAAGGCGTCGGCTGCAGATCGCGATTTGCTCGTCGTTGAAACAAACCGCGGCGCTCAGAAAACCATTTCGACAGCCAAGTACCGAATCACATCACGCGGCGGCCGTGGGCTTGAAATTCAAAAGAATGGAAAGATATCGGCGATCATCAGCGAGCCTATCAAAACCCCAGACCCACTCGAACCAACCTAGTAGTAAACCCATAGCGGCCGACCGCGCCGCGGTCATAATGGGCAAACGAAACGACCGCGGAGCGGTCGGCCACAATCAATCAACGTGAATCGAACCATGAGCACTGCTTCCACTTCCTATACCGCTTCCGACATCGTATCTCTCGAAGGGCTAGAGCCTGTTCGCAAGAGACCCGGTATGTACATCGGTAGCGTTAGTGCTGCAGGCCTCCATCACTTGGTTTGGGAGATTCTCGACAACTCGGTGGACGAAGCCATGAATGGTTACGCCAGCGAGATCATCGTGACTCTGCACAAAAATGGTCACACCGTGACTGTTAGCGATAACGGGCGGGGAATTCCCGTGGATAAACACGCCAAGACAGGCAAGAGTGCGCTCGAAGTCGTTTTGACGGTACTTCACGCTGGCGGAAAGTTCGAGGGCAAAAACTACAAAACATCAGGTGGACTACACGGTGTCGGTGCATCGGTAGTAAACGCACTGTCAAAAGAGCTGATCGCTGTCGTTCGACGCGACGGCGTCCAGTACAAAATGGAGTTCTCGCAAGGTAAAGCGACAACAAAATTACAAAAAGGTACAGTCGCAGTTCGAGGGACGGGTACCACGATAACCTTCACTCCCGACCCAACGATATTTCCGAAAACAGACTTCGACGCGGAGACGATTCGGCAGCGACTTGAGATCACGAGTTTCTTACACCGCGGCGTTCGGATCCAGTTTGCTGATGAGACTACCGGCAAAAAGGATAACTACCTTCACGAACAAGGCATCGCCGACTACTTGGCCAAAGTTCTGGTACAACGCAACGCCCGCTCCATTCATGATGTTCCTTTCACTGTTCGCAAGGAAGGAGATGAACGGATCGAAATCGCGCTCCAATGGACAGAGTCGACGGACGAACATGTGCGGTCGTATTGCAATGGAATTCCAACGGCCAACGGCGGGACGCATGAAAACGGCTTTCGCGCTGGGCTTGGCAAGGCAGTTCGGAATTTTTTCGAGACCCACAACTTGATTCCGCGAGGTGTCAAAGTAGGGCATGAAGATATCCGCGAAGGGTTGGTAGCCATTCTTTCCGTCTTCATTGCAGAGCCTCAATTTCAAGGCCAGACCAAGGAACGACTCAATAACCCTGACATCCAGTCCTCAGTTGATAGCGCTATACGTGCGGCTCTGGAACAATGGATGAATAGCAATCGGACAGTGGCTGAATCGGTGGTCGCTCGCATTATCGCTTCTGCTAGGGCCAGGGCCGCCTCGCGGGCCGCATCGGAATCGGTTTCACGCAAGTCGAGCACTTCTCGCGCTATGCTACCTGGCAAACTCAGCGATTGCCTTTCGTCTGGACGTGGCAAATCCGAACTCTTTATCGTAGAAGGTGATTCAGCAGGCGGGACAGCAAAGCAAGGTCGCGATCGAAATTTCCAAGCGGTCTTACCTTTGCGAGGTAAGGTCCTTAATACGGAATCGCTTGCGCTATCAAAAGTTCTTGAAAACAAAGAAATTCAAGATCTAGTTACCGCTCTAGGTTGCGGCATTGGAAAGGATCTTGATGTTGGCAGGATTCGGTATGAACGAATCATACTCTTAGCCGATGCGGACTCCGATGGTCATCACATCACAACACTTTTATTAACCTTTTTCTATCGACATATGTTGCCACTGATCAACGACGGGCGTGTTTACATCTCGGTCCCACCCTTGTTTCGAATCGATATTGGCAAAGAACGCTATTGGGCGGCAGACGAGAAAGATCGCGAGCGGATTTTGACTACGCATGGCAAACGAGGTAAGCCTGAAATAACGCGTTTCAAAGGACTTGGCGAAATGATGCAAAAGGACTTATGGGATACTACCCTGAATCCGGCCACGCGTCGTGTCTTGCGAGTCGAGATCGATGACCAATTAGAAACGGACCGAATCATGAGCGATCTCATGGGCCGCGATGCCTCCGCTCGATTTCGCTTCATTATGGACAGAGCCGAAGAAGCTCAAGAAATCGATGTATAACTTCTTTTCTCGTTTCAGCTTACATCTTTCTTGCTCGTGAGAATTGCCCAGATGGACACGCGTTACTTGATCCTCGACAAAAGCGAAATACCGTCTCCTGCACTTATCATTTTCGAGGAATTGCTTCTAGGTAACCTTAAAAAAATGATCGAGATTGCTGGAACTCCTAATCGACTTCGGCCTCACTGCAAGACACATAAGATGCGTGAAGTGATCGACCTTGAATTGAAGCTCGGCATTGGAAAACACAAGGCGGCCACAATTGCGGAAACCGAGATGCTGGCCCTAGCGGGAGTTCGCGACATATTCTTAGCTTACAACCTGGTCGGTCCAAACATTTTTCGTGCAGTTAAGTTCCTTGAAAAATTTCCGCAAGTGACGCTCGGTGTAACGGTCGATCATCCTGCCCCTCTAGCCTCGCTCTCCACAGCAATGAAAGCTGCTGGTAAGACAATCGATGTATTCCTGGATATTGATTCCGGTCAACATCGCACCGGCGTACCAGTCGGCGAGCAGGCCAAAGAACTCTACCGAAAAATCGCATCCGCTCCTGGAATCAATGCTGCCGGGATTCACCTCTACGATGGGCAAAACCATCAAAAGGATTTGAACGAAAGAACGATGGCAGTGATGTTAATTTGGAATCAGGTTGCGCGATTTCGAGATGAACTCGTCGTCGCTGGACTTGCCGTCCCGAAAATCGTATGCGGAGGCACTGGGTCATTTCCTGTCTTTGCCAAGATCGACGAACCCACCATTGAGCTTAGCCCAGGGACCTGTGTTTTTCACGACGCAGGTTACGGCGAGCTGTTTCCTGATCTAGATTTTATCCCAGCCCAGATGATCTTGACGCGAGTTATTAGTCGGCCCGCCGACAACCTGATGACCTTGGACTTGGGATATAAAGCTTGCGCGGCCGACCGTCCAGCAGGCCGGCGATTGTTCTTTCCGGACTTGCCAGACGCTGAAGAGGTTTTGCAAAACGAAGAGCATCTTGTATTGCGAACGACGCGAGCCAAGAGCTTTGAACCAGGCGATGAACTTCTAGCGGTGTCTAGACATGCCTGTCCCACTTCGGCCATGTATCAAAATGCGTACGTAATTCGAAACGGAAAACTGGCTGAACGGTGGAATGTCGTTGCCCGCGATCGTCAATTATCGATTTAACAAATTGGCTTAAATACGTTGCATGTGATCGAAGTTAAGCCAGCCGCTGGCTGCTCCGTCACGATCTTGCCATCGCGATATGCCGTTCGACCATTTACCCAGCCAGCCGCGACTCGCCATCTGCTATGGAATCGTCCCGAAATAACTTCCTTACTGGGTTCTAAAACGTATACTGTAACTCAGTTCAATTTACCGAAAATTCAATCATGCAACAGACGGGGCTGACCGGTGTCCAAATTCCCTAACGTAAACCGCATCCCTCGAAGCGATCAGGGAAAATGGTCCTGGGTTATCGTCGGTGTGGTTAGTCTGACTCTCTTTGCATCGTTTACAGGTGGAGGGTGTCAGGCACAGGATTCCACCAAAGAAAATCCAGTTTCGAAGACACTTGAAGGATGGCGTCTACGAGTCGAAAAAGCACTGCAGGATGGAAAAGCAGACGAAGCACTGCGAGAAATGGACGATGCAATTAAGAGCCTTCCGAACAACTCCCAGTTGCTCAGCATGAGAGGTTCCCTGAAATTCCGCAGTGGCAAGATTGCAGAGTCCATTGACGACTTTGACAAATGCATTGAGTTGAATCCGGAAGTCAAGCCGTTTCTGTGGCAACGTGGCATTGCGCTTTACTATGCAGATCGGTTCAAGGATGGACTTGAACAATTTGCCGTCCATCGCGAAGTGAATCCTAACGATGTTGAGAATGCGTTCTGGCATTTCCTTTGCAATGTGAGATTAAACGGTCTTGAAGCGGCACAAAAGGAGGTTCTGTTGTCGGGACTTGATAGCCGCGTGCCCATGATGGAGGTTCAAAAGTTAATACAAGGCAAACTTGCACCGGAGGACGTGATTGCAGCTTGCGAAAAAGGAGGCGCCGGGGCTAACGGCCAAAGGCAATCGCGATTCTATGGCTATCTTTATATTGGATTGTACTACGATGCCCTCAAAGACACGGCCAAAGCAAAACAATGGCTTGAGAAGTGTGTCGAGCAAGGATTAGACATCTACATGGCCGACGTTGCAAAGATCCATCTGAAATTGCTTAAAGCAAAGCAGTAGTGTGTACGACCGCTCCGCAGTCGAACATGCGTGATTGGTACGATCACGAAGCGGTCGGTTACTATCTCTCCGCCACTATCCTATATCCGACACTGGAATGCCTCGCATGTTGCTGAGCAACTCGCGGTAGCGAGTTCGAGAGTGCTTCATCCACATGCCGAGGTAAACGTTGACGACAATCGAAAACAGCAACAACGAAGGGAGCAGCTTTTCTTTTGTAAGAGGCTGATCGTCAAATACTTCATTTGTAGGGTTGATAGGATTCGCGACAGTCCGGCCGGGAATGGGGACGCCTGCAAAATTTGAACTCGGTGCCATTGGATAAGGGATTGGGGATGAATAGGGGTTTGCCTGTTGCGTTACCGGGGCACCGTATTGCTGCGTTTGGGCTAGGGATGGCGAGTTGCTTGGATAAAAGGGCTGTTGAGCAATCGAACCGTCATTGTAACTTGGTGCACCAGTGGCCGGATTGGTATTATAAGCAAGTGGAGTGTAGGGTGGGCTGTTGTTAGTACCAGAAGCATAATTTCCCTGGGTGGCATAATTGCCCTGGATGGGAAAGTTGTTGCCTTGAGTGGGAGTGTTGTTTCCCTGGGTGGGAGTGTTGTTTCCCTGGGTGGATGGATAAACATTAGTTGCGTATCCAGACGCACCCGAAGTTGTGGGATTGGATTGCAAGAAACTAAAGGGTTGCGATTTGGTTTGGGCGGGCTGGAATCCGTCGCGAGTCGAGGATGGTGTGGCACCAAATGAGGGCACTTCGTTGCGTGACCCTGTTGCGCCCCCGGAGGCAGGTAGTACGGTTGGAAACCGTTGCGGATCGATCGGAACAGTCGAACGGCTGTCCAAGTTAGCGAGGTGCGGCAAATTTCCAGTTGATCGGCCATCGCTAAACGATTGCGGGTTGGGTGGGTTGCGTTCGACGGGCCCACTCCCGATTCGCACAATCACTCTTTCAATTCGATTTCGAATCCCATCCGGTACGTCCGCAGGAAGCTCTTGCCCTTGCGGTCCTTTAGCGAATGCAGCGATGGCTTCGGGGGCAATTTGAATGATCATGCAAAACTTGCCGTCGTGGATGTCCGTTCCCCAGCCAATGGCACATTGCGAGCCAGCCGAGTCGGTGGGCAAAATAGGTGCGGGTACAGGTATGCCTGTTTGGAATCCGGAGGCTGAACTGTTTCGGTTTGAATCGGGCATTACATCGCCACGAGGGATTTGCAGCATCATCGAAATGAGCAGCAGAAATAGTTGTCCGTTCATGCTTCAGCCTCTTTGGCGACGCTCCCAGGAGTAATTCGTCCGTTCAAACTGCTTGCTCTCGTGGCAATGACTTGGCAATGATAGAGGAACTAGACGAACGGCGTAAATAGAAATCGAGAGGGCAAATGGGCAAAAAAAGTGTGAGACGGAGGTCTGGGTGTCTTTTGCAAGCACATTGGAGAAAAAAACTCGACTTTTTTCTTAAAGGGGGAGAATTCTGCGATTTTTTAGTTTGATGGAACTTCTTTAAGCAATACAGCTCTAAAAACGCACATTAACGGAAAAACTGTTAGGGACGGCAAATTCACGCGAAATCTGGGATGAATGGCTAATTTAGTCCGGATAGGTAAGAAGTGGATTGAAATCGGAACGATTGCCAAGTACCCTCACAGTACGGGAGTTTGCAGGGGCTAATTTGTCCTTCCAAATTGTCTTTCCAAAGCTTTACCTTTCTTGATTTTTACGGTGGAAAAATCGATGTCCGTTTCGCAAATACGCCAGACTCGCAAATCTACGACGCGAATTCGCAGCGAAAAGTCTGCCAAACAGGGATGGATGAAGCGAATGCTTCGTCTTGAGACGCTTGAACAGCGTCAATTAATGGCCGCCGATATGATGCCATTCCATAACTATTTGTACGCAAACGACGTGAATGGCGACTTTGCTATCACTCCGCTGGATGCTTTGGTGATCATCAACAAGTTGAACACCACAGGGTCAGGGCCGCTATCTGGTCAGGAATCGCCGTCAGATCGTTCTGCGCTTTATGACGTAGATGGCGACAACAACTTATCGCCCTTGGATGCCTTGACTGTGATCAACGCCCTGAATAATGGAGAGGGATTAAACGAATTGGCTGAAATTCGGTATCAGTTTTTCTCCGTAAACGCGGATGGTACGGCTGGTACACAATTGCCGGATCCAAATCCGGATAATTTGATTCCTGAAGCGGTTATTGGGACGGGTGAAAGAGTCATTGTTAGAACACAGATCAAGGATTTGCGGACACCGTCCCCCTCTGGTGTATTTAGCGCCTATCACGATCTATCCTATTCGAACGCCGACAATTCAACCAATGAAAAACTGCAACTGCAATGGGGGGAGTTCGACCGACTCGATATCCAAAGCAATGTGCGAGGTGGTACATTTACCCTCACTTATGGCGCCGAGACCACCGCACCCATTGCAGTTGCGTTTACTAACGGCATTTACAGCATTAGCGGCACCGCCACCAATATTCGCAACGCTATCCAGGCGTTGCCTTCAGTAGGAACTGGAAACGTCAAGGTAAGTGTCCTGAATTCCAATTTCAGTTTCGGTATCAATTTTATTGGGGATAGGGCTCGAACCAATTTTGTGGATCCTGTGATTGGATCCAACAATCTGACTGGCGGAAGCGGTGAGGCAGTTACACTTTCTGTTGTAGGTCAAGCTAACCCGAGTCCAACGAATACGGACGTCGCTAAAGTAGCTCGCAATCACAACTTGAGCAACGGTACGTTTATCGATGGGACTGGGCAAGAAGTTCCCGTGACCCGATACACAAACGGTCAGGATGGAGTTGCTAAGTCTGACGCTCCAGCTTCGAAGCGAACAGTGACATTATTGGGTGGATTTTCAAGTTCATCGAACTTTTTGGATCCGACAGTCGCTTCTCAGTTTTTAAACGTTGTCGACGTTCTCTTTAAGGGGGCTGAAGGAGGGACAATCAATTTTGTTGGCGCAACGTCTCCATTGCCCGTACAAGGGGGCACATCAGGTGACAATTTGGGAGTAGCGTTGTTCGGTGCTAGAGCTGTTTACTTAACTTCCGCCGAAATGATTCTTCCGACAGCAACGCTAACGATTGCTGATAGACTGACTGCAGTCACCGATTCCACGAGCGTGGCTGAGGATTCGGGCCTATCATCCGTCAACGTCATTCAAAATGACATTGATCGTTTCGGAACTTCAAGAGGAGTTATTGCAGTCACGCAACCGAGTGTCGGCGGCACGGTCAGTTTTGTGAACGGTGGACCGAATGTTTCGTTTACGCCAACCCCTGATTACTTTGGCCCAGTTGTTTTTACCTACACGATTCGGAACAACGCCACACCAACGGCTGATACTGCAGTTGGTACCGTTTCGATCAACGTCACGGCGGTCAATGATGCGCCGAACGTAATCGGCACACAATTTACTGTTGTCGAAGATCCCGTGAGTCCACTGGTAATAACACCGGCTCAAATTTTCACTCCTGGTCCAGCAAACGAGAGTGCCCAAACCGTTTCGTTAGGATCTCTTGGAACGACCCCTAATGGAACCGTCTCGCTTGTCGGTGGAAACATCAACTTTACACCCACCGCCAACTTCTTTGGCAACGCAGTGTTTACGGTGACCGGCACGGACAACTTGAGTGCCTCTAAAGTCGCGACAATCACTGTTAGTGTAACACCAGTCAACGACGCTCCTGTGCCATTCAGTGGGACATTGAGTGTTGCCGAAGACGGGTCACTGATCTTGATCGGTGCGGGTGCTCCGACGGATCTGATTACGAATTCAAACCCAGGTCCCGGTGAATCGGCTGTTCAAACCGTACGATTGATCTCGATTCAGGGGTCAAGCGTTCAAGGTGGAACGATTACAACTGTGGGTAGTGTGACTACTTATCGCCCTCTGCCGAATTATTTCGGGCCAGATTCATTTACTTATGTTATCTCGGACAATGCATCGCCAAACTTAGAAGCGACCGGAACCGTTAGTATCAACGTTACGTCGGTCAATGATGCTCCGGTTGCAGTCAATGATACAGGGGCTGCGCGATTCGTGGTCTTGGGCATAGCTGTGGCAAACCCATTGGCAGTTATGCAAAATGACAATGCTGGTCCACTTGAGTCAAGTGATACGATCACCATCGTCTCGGTAACGGCTCCTACTATCGGAACCGCAACGGTGCAAGGAGATGGGAAAGCAGTACTATTTACGCCTCCAACGGGCCAGTTTAATACCACTTCAACTTTCTCGTACACTATTCGCGACTCGGGTGGACTTACCTCAACAGCGAATGTCGAAGTCTTCATCATTCCACCGGTTTTGCCGTTTGCGTTAACTGATTCGGCGAGCATCCCCGAAGATTCAGGTGCGTTCACTCTCGATGTGATCGCTAATGACTTTGCAAACAGTGGCGCTGTCAAGAGTCTGCTGTCGTTCACGCAGCCTGGGGCTGGCACTGGCTCAGTTGTTCTGGATAATCGCGGGACTGTAGGTGTTTTGACGGATGATCGATTGATCTACACACCGCCAGCGGACTTTTTTGGTAACGCTGTCTTTGAGTATACGATGAACGATGACAAGGCTGGAAGTGTCGCATCGACAGCAACGGTCACGATTTCGGTAACACCTGTTAACGACCCACCCGTAGCAGCCGATCGAACCGTTTCAGCCACCGAAGACATTGTTCTCACAGTTCAGGCGTCCACGATAATTAGTGGTCTTAGCAAAGGACCGGGAGAAGATGCTCAGAGTTTGACGATTACTAATGCCGTCAACCTGACCCCGGGTAGCGGTTCGGTTTCTGTAGTAAATGGCAACATCCAATACTCGCCAGCTCTCGATTTCAATGGTCAAGTGCTGGTTCTCTACACTGTGACAGACAACGGTTTAGACAATACGACACCAAGGCCCTTGAGCGCAACGGCGACGTTGACCATCACCGTCGCTGCTGTAAATGATCCGCCAATCGCGACTGCAGATTCGCCAGCGACCACAGTCGAAAATCGTCCAGTCACGATTGCGATTTCAACGCTTTTGGCAAATGACCTACCAGGTCCTGCCAATGAATCCTCGCAGTCTGTCACGTTTGTTTCACTTGTCGGAACGACCACTTCCGCCAACGGTGGAACTGTTACGCAGGTTGGCACCAACTTGATTTACACGCCTGCGACGTCGTTCAATGGCCCTGATAGTTTTACTTATCAAATAAGTGACGGCCAAGCGACGATGTCGACTGCAACCGGCACCTTCACAGTAAACGTCTCGGAAGTTAACGATGCTCCGACCGCGACAACTTTGATTCGCAATGTTTACGCGAGTGTCCCGACCATTTTCAATCTGACCGCTGATTTGGCAAGTATGCCAAAGGGTCCAGCCAACGAAAGTGGACAAACGTTACGAGTGAGTCAAATCCTACGGGATGCAGGTACAATCGGAGCGATTATATTAAATGCGAATGGAACGATCACATACACAGCACCGCTAGGTTCAAGCGGACGCGACACTTTTAGGTATGAAGTAATCGATAATGGCACAACCAACGGCGTGGCCGATCCCAAGACTTCCATCGGCACGTTTAACGTTGACATTTCGCCTTTCATTCCTAGCAAGGTCCGCGGCATCGCGTATGTCGACGACAACAACTCGGGTATTCCTGAAGCCAACGAGTTACGACTCGGTGGCATCGAAGTAACTTTGACGGTCCCCGCAACGGCGACTTCACTAAGTCAAACTTTGACCAAGCAGACACACGTTGACGGTAGCTATGCCTTCGAATTATTACCACCCGGTGTGTATACAGTTAGTTTTGCTGTTCCTGTTTATATGCAGGACTCACCGCTCCCTAACTCATTCACTCAAACGATTGTCGCCCCGGGAGATGTAGATGCGGAATTCAACTTCACTGTTTTGGGTATAGTACCAGGTTATGGTACCACTCTCGAAAACCTAGCGTCAAGTTTTTATGCGAAAGACGTTAGTTTGCGGACTTCCGGAGTCTACGCAGCGATTGGCTCCAACGGTAGATCTGAGTGGACGATTACTCAAGGTGGCTTTGCAGGCGACACGTTCCAAGAAGTGGTTCTCAGCGATGACGGTACTAAGGCCTATTTGACTGCAGTTCGCGGGGCAGACCATTCCGTTTTCACGGCGACTTTGAACAATCGACAGTTTGTTAAAGTTTCAGATTCAACTGGCCCTAAACTCTTAAGAATCCTGGCCAATAGCTCGGAACTCAGTTGGCAGCGCGTTTCGCTGGCTGCTCCACCGGTCGAAATCAGTTCGAGAGCAAGAGCTTATCTGGATGCAGTCGACGAATTGTTCGTTCAGGAAAACTGGTGATTTTCCAGCGATTTGGTTAGCCCGCCAAGCGATGGAAGTTAGGCATTAGGACACAAACACCCGAATCCGTTCGGGTGTTTTTTTTGGTTTGGGGTCCAGATGCCTTGATTCGGGCGGTGGGCGGTTTCTCCAAAAAAGCGTATACTCCGACTCGTTGGAACACCGCACCTGTTTGCGGTTGCCAAAATTAGCCCTCCTTTCAAACGAGAGAGTTTTGCACATGCCATTGGGAAAGACTTTTGACAGCGTTATAGGCACCGTTGGAAATACGCCGATGATCCGCATCAATCGTTTGGTGCCATCCGAGCACGCGACCGTATTTGCAAAATGCGAATTCTTTAACCCGTTACATAGCGTCAAAGACCGAATTGGAATGGCAATGGTTGAGGATGCTGAGCAAAGCGGTCGACTTACCAAGGAAACGCATATTATTGAGCCAACGAGTGGCAACACTGGGATTGCACTGGCTTTCGTATGTGCAGCCAAGGGATATCGGCTAACTCTAACGATGCCTGAATCGATGTCGATTGAGCGTCGGGCATTGTTGAGAGCATTAGGAGCGAGTTTGGTACTCACGCCAGCTGCCGACGGCATGCGGGGTGCGATTGTGAAGGCCTCGGAATTGGTTGCCAACGATCCGAATGGCTGGATGCCACAGCAGTTTGACAATCCAGCCAATCCGGCGGTGCATGAACGCACTACTGGACCCGAGATTTGGACCGACACGGCAGGACAGATCGACGCAATCGTGGCTGGCGTTGGCACGGGCGGTACCATCACGGGTGTCGCTCGCTACATCAAGAAGCTCAATCCCAATTTCAAGGCAATTGCCGTGGAGCCAAAACAATCGCCGGTGATCTCTGGCGGGCAACCGGGGAAACATCGCATTCAGGGCATTGGTGCCGGATTTGTCCCAAAAAACCTCGACATGTCTATTGTAGACGATGTAATCCAAGTCGACGATGAAGTAGCCTTTGAATGGGGACGGAAACTTGCTAAACACGAGGGGATTTTGGGCGGTATTAGCAGTGGAGCCAACATGTGGGCTGCAGCGCAACTCGCGGCCCGCCCCGAATACAAAGGGAAACGCATCGTAACGATCATGTGCAGTCTAGGGGAACGTTACCTTTCGACACCTTTATTCGGTGATCTGGGAACATAGCACGACGCGCAAGCTAGTGATCGAGGACCATTGAAATCCAAATGATTTTTTTGAGAAAACCTATGCATTACCAACGACCGTTGCCGCGACGCCAGTTTCTGTCCAGTTTTGCTAGCGTTGCAGCAATGTCCACTGGCCTCTCTCTGCTAAAGGCTTCGTCGCCGCTTTCGGTCGATGACAGGACTCGCAATTCGAGAGATCCGAACTGGGATCGATCTACTCGCGAGGGACTGGCGTTCCTTGCCCGCACGCAGTCGACGCTGGGACAATGGAATACTCCTCCTTATCCAGTCGCTATCGGAGCGTTGGCCGGATTGGCACTGCTTTGTAGTGGATCGACCATAACGCAGGGACCGTATGCAGTACCGCTCAAGCGGACCACGGATTTTTTGATTAGTCGGAGCAGAAAGAACGGACTGATCGGCGACCAACACGATGATCAGCGCTATACGTATGGTCATGGTTTTTCGATGTTGTTCTTATCGCAAGTTTTGGGAGAGGAGGGACTTCAAGACCGCCGCGACGATTTGGTCGATGTCTTGAATCGAGCGGTTTCCTTTTGCGGCAAGGCACAGACGCCGGCTGGAGGGTGGGGCTACATCAGCGCAAAGGACGGAAGCGACTACGACGAAGGCTCCACGACGATTACCCAGGTTCAGGGCCTTAGAGGCTGTCGCAACGCTGGCATCGCTGTCCCGAACGAGATCATCGAGTCGGCGAAACGTTACATTTACAAATGCCAAAACGAAGATGGCGGTATCAGTTACTCGAGTCAACAAATGGGGGCCTCACGCCCGGCGATCACTGCAGCCAGTCTTGCGGCACTCTACAACGCTGGCGATTACGCGAGCAAGAAAGTACCCGAAATGCTGGCTTACTCGCGTCGCAATCTTTACAGTATCGGACCTGGGGATGACTCCTTTGGGCACTGGCATTACACCTATCTCTACTACAGCCAAGTGGTCTATCGGCAAGGGGATGAAGAATGGTTGCCTTTCCGTGACCGTCTTTATACTCGCATTGCGAACGAGCAAAGTTCGGACGGTTCATGGGACGGATCAATCAATAAGGTCTACACCACTGCATGCAATTTAATCATGCTGCAGTTAGATCTTGGCTACCTTCCGATTTTCCAACGCTAGCCTGAATTACAAATGAGCCAATGGGCGCTAGCCTAATGGCAATCACTTTACTGAAATAACTTTTAACGGAATGGCGCGAGCCATCCGGTTTTGTTGCGATTCTCCCGATTCACCGTACGGCTCGCGCCGTTACGCTTCCAAAGTGAGTGCCATTGGGCGCTAGCCCACAGATGTCATCTTCATCTTCATCTTCACCACAACCGGAGGCTAGCGCATTCTGGCTAACTATTGATCCATGCAAATGAACCACGGACCGAAGCTCTTGACTAAAAATCAATTACTCAATGACGAAGCATTCCAGCTCTGCAAGAGGACACAGGCCAATGCAGAATCATGGCGCGTAGAGCATCAGCGGCTTTCCAATGGTGCGGTTTTGTTGGATTTTGGAGTGAAAACTGCGGGTGGAATATCGGCCGGTCTTATGTTGGCACGTATATGCATGGCTGGTCGGGCCGAGATCACGATGCACCCTGCCAACTATTCGTTTGGCCCGTGGCCTCTGATTCAAGTGGCCACGGATGATCCTGTCCACGCTTGCATGGCCTCTCAATATGCGGGCTGGCCCGTCAAAAAGGACAAGTTCTTTGCAATGGGTTCTGGTCCAATGCGAGCCAAACGGGGTAAAGAACATGTGTTGCAATCTTTGGGCGTGGCCGATTCGAGTCATTATGCGGTCGGCGTCCTTGAATGCGATTCGCTACCCGATGAAATGGTTGTTGAACTGATCGCATCGGAATGTGGAGTCGCGATTGAAAACACAGTAATCTGCGTGGCGCCAACCCGATCCATTGCAGGCACAGTCCAAGTTGTTGCCCGCAGCGTGGAAACATCCATGCACAAACTTTTTGAGCTGGGTTTTGATTTGAATTCAGTCGTCTCCGGATATGGTGCAGCTCCGCTACCACCACCTGCATTAGATTTTGTGCAAGGGATAGGGCGGACCAATGATGCCATTCTTTACGGCGGGCACGTCACACTTTGGGTCAATGCAGAGGAACAGCAAATTCGAGAGATCGGTCCTAAAGTACCAAGCAATGCATCTCGCGACTATGGAATCCCGTTTGCGCAGACGTTCAAAAAGTACGACTACGATTTTTACAAAGTCGATCCAGGCCTTTTTAGCCCTGCCATGATCACTATTATCAATCTCAAGTCGGGCCGATCGTTTCGATACGGCTCGCTTCGTCCAGACATTCTTTCGCAATCGTTTGGAGAGTCGTTTGTTGATTCGGCTGAAGCTGTCGCATCATCATGACCGACGGCATCGGGCATCAACAACACTGTACCTTGCGAGTTGGCGTTTTAGGTTCGCCGACCGGTTGGTATATGAAAGAGCTGCAACGTGCCGCAGTTGCCATGCCTGAGAATAGAAAGACCGTGGTCGAGCCATTGTCATTTAGCAAGCTCAGTGTTTGGTCCGACGGCACCGGTTTGCCATCCGCAAAGACTTGGACACAAGGCACTGAAATCGATTTCGATGCGAAGTCAATCGCTTTGACAGATTGCGATTCGGTGTTAGTGCGATCGATGCCGCTTGGCTCGGTGGAGCAAATCATCTTTCGGATGAATGCGCTGCATGCTGCCCATGCATCCGGAGTTCAAGTGCTCAATCCGCCACGTTGCTTGGAAATCGCGATCGATAAGTGGCTCACTTTGGACATCGCTCAACGGGCAGGGCTGATGACTCCAAGGACGATTTGCTGTCAGACTCGCGATGACGCATTGCTGGCATGGGAGGCACTCGGCGGTGACTGCATCGTGAAGCCTATCTTTGGAGGCGAGGGACGCGGTATCGTTCGAGTGACCGATAGCGATATGGCGTGGCGCGTGTTCAGTACCCTGGAACAATTGCAGTCGGTTATTTACGTCCAAGAGTTTCTGGAGAGCGAGGGTTATGATCTTCGTTTGCTGGTTGTAGGCGAAGAGCTGTTTTGTGTTCGACGTGAGAACCACGGCGATTGGCGATCCAACGTCGCACGAGGTGGTCGAGCAATTCCGCACTCGCCTACGTTCGAGCAGATTTCCATTGCATTCCGAGCTAGTAAAGCGATCGGCGGTTGGATGATCGGAGTAGATATCTTACCAACAAAGGATGGCCGCAACGTATTGCTGGAGGTGAATGCAGTCCCAGGATGGAGAGCGACCGCAGGAGCTCTACACGTCGACATGGCACAATTGATTTTGCATCGGTTGCATGAAATATGAAGAATTGCTCAGAAAACTCATGAAAACGGCGACCACGAAATACAGGAATCTAGACGCAAGGTTGTTAAACCGTTGACAAATTATTGCTCCAGTGCTACGTTCAAGAATGCTTGGCAGTTCGCTCGCGAGAATATCGCAAGAGACAGAATTGCAGCCACAACCGTTTCTTTTAGTCAATTCTTTTTTTCCGTTCTTAAGGAGAGTGTTCCATGTGTAAGAGACGCAGAGGGTTTACCCTCGTTGAACTATTGGTAGTGATTGCAATTATCGGAATCCTGGTGGGTTTACTCTTGCCAGCCGTTCAAGCCGCTCGTGAAGCCGCTCGGCGGATGCAGTGCCAGAACAACCTTAAACAAATGGGATTGGCGGTCCATAACTTTGTATCTGCCAATAGAGAGCGAGTACCCTATAGCTGGTATCCCAACGGACAAAGTGGGTCTTGGACAATGGCGGCAGGCAGCGTGTTCTATGTACTGTTGCCTTATATGGAACAGCAAAACCTCTACGTCGGTACGGCCAATACGCCGCAGCAAAATTTCGCCAATGCAGCGAGCACCAGCGTAGCGGGATTCGTCTGCCCGTCCGACAGCGGCAGTGTCAACCTGGGTGCGATGTGGAACGCCCCCGCTTGGCCAGTCTATGTTTGGATCAAGGGTACAGGCACCGCCCCGTCCCTCACAGTACTCAATCCGAACAACAACAACCGCACTCAGTTCGCGGGTGCCAGCTATACGTATAGCCAGCAAGCCCTCGGTTATGGAGTCACTATGTCGACTTTCCAGGACGGCACCTCGAATACGATCATGATTTCGGAACGTGTTCAGGACTGCTTCTCAACAACCCTCAACGCGGCCGGAGTGCACTACTATACGACTTGGGCTGATCCATGGACAGCCTATTGGTTTGCGGGTGGAACGTTGGGGGGCGTTGGCAGCGGTTTTCAGCCCAATGCCCTGGGGGTTTACAAGTCCAATCCAGCTCCCCTCGCTACGCCGTTGCCGACCAGCACCACGACGACCGGCTATTTGCGGACAACGCCAACTGCTTTCGTCGGGAGCGCTTACACCTGGGGAATCCAGGCCGGTGTATCGTCGAACAATTGCCGACGGACGAATTTCAGCTCAAGCCATGCCGGGGGCGTGCAGGTTTTGTACGTCGATGGGTCGGTTCACAACCTTCCGGCGTCGATGGACCTCACGACCTTGTATTTTCTGAGCACGCCAGCTAACTCCGATTTGTCTCAGACAGACCTATAAAACAGACATGGTGAAATCGCTTAAAGGTCGGGCTTGAGTGCGCTCAAACCCGGCCTCGGAGCGTTGCTGAAAAATATTAATCCCGAGATCACTCCACTAGGTAGGTAGATCTCTTTCTTATCTGCATGGCATATTTGCTATCCTACAAACAAGTGCAGTGATGGGCCACCAGCGACGCGGCTGTCATTGGACGAGTGTGCGTATGAAGTTGTTCTCGCTACGCTTTTTTCTTTTGCTGTTGTTGCCAAGCGTTGGTGGCTGCCAGCACAAGCCGTCACTCAGCGAAACCACATATTCGGACCCGGATGCCGACATCAAGTTCAATCTGGCCAGTCTTGAATCGGAAGACCAGGAAATAGCCGAACAGCAGAGATACTGTCCAATTATGGAAAGCGTTAGGCTTGGCGAGATGGGCAGGCCGTTCAAGGTGACCGTAAAGGGCGTTACTGCATTTGTCTGCTGTGAGAATTGCGTCCAGTTGGTTCAGGAAGAGCCGGATCGTGCATTGGCGAAAATCTCGCGGCTTTTGCAGACCAAGGCAAACGAGCTCGCGCCGCGCGCTCCCTAGAGATCGGCTCTAAGGGTCAGTCGTCGCGAGGACGTAGCGACTATACGGAAGTCGAAGTTTGCGGCCAAGAGCTCGCTTTCAATGGATACTCCGCATCAAGCAGCCCGGCGATCGTCTTGCTGTTGTCGCCTGAACTTTTTGCGATCCGCTTTGGACATTGGACGTCCCGAATAATCATCGTCGCCATCTTCCTCGTCACCGTCGGTTTGCGTCGAGGGGATTTGTTGTCCCTGTTTCACTGGGACTGGTTTGGTCAAAGTTTGCGATTTCTGTTTCGTTATCTCCTCAGTTGGAGGTTTGAGCTTGAGCCCGTCCAGCATTCCAAAGAGTCCACGCCTAGCGGATTTGGCAGCGGGTTCGTCTGCGATTGCCCTTTCTGTTTTCTTGGCTGCGACCTTGGGTTCACTTCGTTCCTGTGGTTTTCTGGAAGCGAACGCCAACCAAGACTTCTTACTTTTCCCGTCGACTGCCTCCGATTCCTGAACCAGTTTGACACTTGGCTGTTTATTTGGCGAAGCGGTATGTTTGGCGGAAGGCGAATCGGCTAAGGATGTGTCGATTGCTTTTTGACTCGTACTGAATTTGGAAACCCAACCTCGTTTTAGTTTAGGGGCATCTGCGGCAGTTTCTTTCTTCGGCTCAGTTTTCACGCTAATCGGTTCCGCTGCCAGTTTCTCGTTGAGCTTATGACGATTCGGAATGATTCCGAATAGTCGCCCCTTTGGTTTCGAGGGTACAACATCGAAATCGACTGCGTTACCCGACTTTTCAGCAACTTTATCAACACTCTTTTCTACGGGACGGACAACTTGCGGTCCCGAGACTCGATTTGCCTTCGCTCGAGGCAACTCATTCTCTTCCATTGCATCTGGTCCTAGGTTGCGTTTCCTAGACCAAGGCATTTTCCATTTTGATTGTTTGGTTTTGGCTAAGGATGCGTCTGGCTGGCCCAATTCGTCACCGCGTCTTTTTCGTCGAAACGAAAGCTTTGGAACTCTCCATTGAATAGGTGCGAGGTTGGCACCGCTGCGCACAAGGAATCTCTTTTGGGCATGGATATAGGTCTGGCGTAAGTAAATTCCAGATGCCTGGAAAACAGCCAGTATTCCCCCAAGCAAACAGCCGCCCACAACCAAATCGATCGTCGCTTGCGACCATGTAGTCTTCAGGAGCCCCGTTCCCAATAATGCGGAAACTGCCCAGGCTAGCAGCCCAAACAGCCAGCTCACAACGCTCATCGGTGCAGTTTTAAGTTCGCTGCAAAGACGAATACCGATAACGCCAATGATGGACGCAAAGCTCGCCAAAACCAGCGGCCACCCACCATAACCAATTTCTTTTCGAGCCCAACTGTCGACACTCATCCCTAATAGCAATAGCCCTGAACTAGACGCTTCAAAACTGGAGAAGGCTGCTGCAATCGCCAAGACAACCCATATGCGATACCTCGCACGGTAATCGTCTAGCTTGTGCCGTCGAAGTTGAAAGATCATCCAGGCTGCAATCGCAGTCATCATCCACAATTGGCAGGTAAGCCACTGAGCAATACTATGGGGCGACCGTAAATGAAACAACTGAGCTATCGGAAGAGAGGAAATGCTGGCTGCATTTGTGGTTTTCGACGCAACTGGTAAGTCGGTTCGGGTGAAAATCCAATAGTGTGAGAAAAGCAAGCCGCCCCATAAGATCCACATACAGGTCAACACCATCGTCAACGTACCCCGTCGAACTGGGATCAACTGTACCATTCGCTGTTGACAGGTTCGTCGAACCGCTTGGCTGTAGCCAGGATCGCGGTACTTTTGTGCAAATTCATCTTCATTGGTTGAGTCGGAATTTCCGCGAGCCAGAGACCGTCTTTTGGCACGGGCGCTCTCTACTGCAAACTCGGGATCTGCCGCGACGGCATCTAATAGAACACGTCGGCGCCGATCGATTCGATTGGATCTCGAGAGTGGCATGCGACGATCGCTCTTGGAGTTGCATTTAGGAGTGGATAGAGTTTCCTCGTGTATTCTGATCGCATTTTTGCGGTGAGAAATCAATGCCAGGTCGTAACTACTTTGGACTTTTTTGTTCCATTCAAGCTAAACTTCATGTTCTATTCAGGTTTGCATGCGAATATCCTTATCTAGTGCATCGCTAACGGGCAGTGCTTACTGCAATTGGACAACAATGAAAGCTAAAAAATGAAGCTAACACTCGGCAAATTAATAGTCGCAAATCTAATTGTTGGATCCGTACTTGGCGGTTTGTTCTTTGCATTTCGATCACCTCCAAGACACGGAACAGGTCGAGCGATGACCCATTCGCAGCGGCCAGAAAGCCAACTCTCAGATTTTCGGTCGGCAGTGGCGGATGAAAATCCTAGTGGAGTCCAAGAGGAATGGTCCCGTTTTCGTGGGCCGAATGGCACTGGTATCAGCAGAGACGCCACCATTCCAATCGAATGGAGTGACACCCAAAATCTTCGATGGAAGACAAAACTACCCGGACCAGGTTCATCAACTCCCGTACTGACCGAAACGCATGTGTTTTTGACTTCTTACACAGGTTATGGTTATGGCGATGAGGATCGGTCAAAAGGCCAGATAAGTCAGTTGAAACGCCAGCTCCATTGCATCGATCGCAACAACGGAAAGATCGCTTGGTCGCGCAGCATCGACGCGTTGCAACCCGAAGATCTGTATCAGGGGATGGGACTGCCGGAGCATGGCTACGCAACCAACTCACCAGTTACCGATGGCAAATCTGTGTTTGCGTTCTTCGGGAAGTCCGGAGTATATGCATTTGATATGGCTGGCAATGAACGATGGAACGTTTCCGTCGGAACCGAGTCGGGCAATCGTGGGTGGGGTACTGCCGCTAGCTTGACGCTCTACAAAGATATTCTGATCGTCAACGCTTCTGAAGAGAGTCAAACCCTATTCGGCATCAACAAAAATACGGGGGAAGCGGTTTGGAAAGCACCTGGGGCAATTTTGGAGTTGGCGTATGGTACACCTATCATAGCCCGTGTAGACGACGAGCGAGATGACTTAGTAATCGCGGTACCCAGTGAAGT
>JAYVPE010000732.1:0-11541 GCA_043757575.1 Pirellula sp. | reverse complement strand
GCTCAGCCTAAGCGGCATTTTGATTCCCAAGCAATATTTTGTCGTTCGAACAAAGTGTGCCACGACGCTCCGCCGTCGTGATTCGCGACGGCGGAGCGTCGCGGCACACTGCAGGAACCCACTTGCTCAAATTAACTGGGTTCTAACTCCGCCAAATGTTAGGCGACATTGAGGGTGCTGACCCGAATGATGCGTGTTTAGCCTTGTTTAACTTTTGTGCCAGTTTGCTGCTGCAATTTCAAACAAAATCTACGCGTAGCCCTTAATTCATTGGAAAGTCGTTCGATGCGTTGTACCGTTTCGAATCGCACTCCCATAGCAACCAACACCGGATTATCCTGGGCGGTTTCCACAGCCTGCTTCAAAGCAGCTTCGACTTTTCGGCGGCTAGCGGCCTCATGCTGCAATCGGTACTGTAGCTGGGTAGATTGTTCCTGCAATTGCGAAATGGTTTGTGCACATTGCTTCTGTTCTTCTACCAAATCGTACAAGCGATCGGCTTCGCAGTGGTGCTTCTGCACATGGGCAGAATATTGCTGTTGGCACTCGTTCAAGACTTGCTGAAGTTGACAGTTTTCACTTCGTTGGAGGCCAAGACTGGTTTCGAGTCGACCGATGGTGGAATCTCGCTCTGTCGCGGATTGCTCGTGGGCCGCAATCATCGCTTTCAACTCTGCTGTCGCGGTCGCATGCAACTCAATCAACTGCAATTTTTGCTTCTCGGTTTCTAAGTACGCATTTCTTGACTGAGCCAACTTAATTTCAGCATCGTGTCCCAATCTCTCGAGTTCAACGATCTTGGTAGCGTGCTCGGCAAGAGCGGTTTCGAGTCGACCGATGGTGGAATCTCGTTCTGTTGCGGATTGCTCGTGAGCCGCAATCATCGCCTCCAACTTTGTAGACGCTTTGACATGCTGTTCGATCAGGTGTGCATTCTGTTTTTCCGTTTCTTTTTGGGCATTTCGAGCTTGAGCGAGCTGATCGCTAAAATAGCTTTTGCGTTTCTGAAGCTGTCGATCCTTGGCGATGATCGAAACTTGAATAAGCTGGATTTCTGCGTCATACTTTTGCTTTGTATCAGCGAGCTCCCGTTTGGCAGAGCTAGCGGTGCCTTTTGCTTTTGAAATCTCTGCATCAGAACGCTTTTGCTGCGTTTCGGTTTTAGAGGCATTGGCCAATGCTCGAGCTAACTGTCGTTCCAGCGAGATTACTTTCGCTTGTAGTTCCACAAGATCAACGAAAATGCCTGGCGATGCTGTGGTCGAGGTTTTGAAATTCCGTTTGTCCGACGGCCTGTCGGCTGCGTTATCCGACTCTACCAACTCGGCTAACGCTTCCAAAGCTTCCGAAGGAGTTGTTTTGGAGTTAGCTTTATTCTTGGCGACCCTAATTTCAGTGCGAGGTTCGCCGTCTTGCCACCACATGTGCCGACTCCACTGTCGATGATAATGCATTAACCAATCGTTTTCTTCGGAGCTTGTAGAGCTGATTCTTTAAGGGAAGCTAGAATTCCTCAAGTAGTGATGAGTTTCGGTTGCCTAACCTGGCAGTTTTTGCTCTTCAACGCGAGTAAAAATGCGACGAGTGCCGCTGTTCAGCGACGGTCTTAATTCTTGGCAAGAGCCGATTCAAAAAATGGTAAATTACTGTTATGATCGCCCCGATCGGCCAAATCGCTATTTGATAGATTTCTATCGAAGTGGAATTGCGTCACGAAGCCAAGGTTCGGACACTAATTGTCCGCTTGATGCTTAAGTGTTGGCATCATTTTTCTTCATGCAACGAAAAGCAACTTTGCCATGACAAATTTCAGAACCGAAGTTGATTCGATGGGCGAAGTGCAAGTCCCCATCAATGCCTACTACAGTTCCCAGACCCAGCGAGCTGTAGAGAATTTCCCGATCTCTGGCTGGCGACTTCCGACTGCACTCATTCGCGGAATGGGGCGTGTAAAACTCGCTTGTGCTATCGCCAACAACGATCTCGGCAAACTCACCGCAACCGGAAAAAACACGCTCACGAAGGACCAAGTGCAAGCCATGTTTGCAGCTTGCCAGGAGATTATTGATGGGAAGATGGACGGCGAATTCCCGGTTGATGTATTCCAAACTGGCTCCGGCACATCCAGCAACATGAATATCAACGAAGTGATTTCGAATCGTGCGATTGAGATCATGGGTGGAGACCGTTTCTTAAAGACCAAACCGATTCACCCCAATGATCACGTCAACATGGGGCAGAGCACAAATGACACTTTCCCGACGGCCATCCACGTCGCTACAGCCTGCGAGATCCACAATAACTTGATTCCGCAACTGGAGCGGCTCAGCAAGATCATGCGAAAAAAAGCTCAGCAGTGGGACAGGATCATCAAGATTGGTAGAACGCACTTGATGGACGCAACGCCCTTGAGATTGGGGCAAGAGTTTGGCGGTTTTGCTCGACAAATGGAACTGTCGATTGGGCGTGCCAAGCGTGCGGTGAAAGCAGTTTTGGAGTTGCCGGTCGGCGGGACAGCGGTTGGCAGTGGCATTAATACGCATCCGGAATTTGGCCGCCGAGTCTCTGAAAGCCTTGTCAAACAAACAGGGATACCATTCGTCGAAGCAGTAGACCACTTCGAAGCCAACGCCCAGCGCGACGGATTGGTCGAATCCCATGGTCAAATCAAATCGATCGCCATGACTTTGTTTAACGTAGCCAACAACATTCGTTGGCTTGGTTCAGGTCCTCGTTGCGGTTTTTACGAAGTTGTTTTGCCCGATCGCCAGCCAGGTTCATCCATCATGCCAGGTAAAGTGAATCCGGTGATGTGCGAAAGCATGATGCAGTTAACGGCAAGGGTCATGGGCAACGATACGACAATGACATTGTGCGGCGCGTCTGGTGGAAATTTTCAATTGAACATCATGATGCCAGTAATGGGAGATGCCATGCTTGAGAGTGTTGCTCTCTTGTCAAATGGCGTAAGCGCCTTTATTGAGTTCTGCATGGAAGGCTTGGAGGCGAACCATGTGGCATGCGAAGCGGGAGTGGAGCAAAGCCTGTCGATGGTCACTAGCCTTAATCCGTTCATCGGCTATGAAAAGGCGGCGAAACTGACCAAGGAAGCCTTTGCATCCGGAAAAACGATTCGGGAATTGTGTGTCGAGCAAAGTATACTGCCGAAAGAAACCCTCGACGCGGCCCTCGATCCGTTCAGCATGACCGAGCCGCAGGCGTAATAAGAGGCAATTCGCCGTCGGTCAGACCTGCAAATCACTACACATACCATTCCACGAACGCTCGAGAGTGTTTGTCCAGTTTTTTCATATCTTCGACACGGTAACGGATTCCGTTGGCATCGGTAATGTTCACAGACACAGCCTCAGCGGTTGAGTCAGCGTCTATAGTACGGTAACGGATTCCGTTGGCATCGGTAATGTTCACCGCCTTTGCCGAGATTCGCCGAACGTCTTCTTCTGTTTTAAGAACAAAGCTGGTTGAACCATGGTTGGTGTCTACGAACCACTCACAAGGTTCGGTGATGCCCGAGACGCTAACGATCTTTTCAATGACAGGAATGAATTCTCGAAGAGCAAGCTCTGCTTCAAGCAGCAAAATATTACTTGCAGATAGTCCCTGTATCGAATCTAGACAAGCAATTTCTTCGCCCTCGGTGCTGACAATAGCGACCCATTGTTTGCTCGCGGAGATTGGAAACAGAGGCACAACTGAAACGTCACAATATTCGCGGCCTGCCGAATCGGTCAGTTTTAAATGGCTCCATTCGTCACGCGACAATTGAAAGAGCCATGTACCTTCCGAGTTGCGTACATCGCTGTTCTTGGCTTTGGCTGCGAGGGACAGTGATTGGTTGTCTAAGTTGAGAGATTTATTCATGTTTTAATTCTTTGTTTTTCGTTTCAGCTTTAGCGAGAGCGATTGGAAACATAGGCCTTGTTTCTGCTGCTAGGAAAAAAGAGCCTGTGACGCAGACCAATTCGTTAGGGACAGCAGAGCGACAAGCATGCTCAACAGCGATTTTACTCGACGGAGCTGAAAGGATTTCGACGGATCGAGACAGGTCTGCCTTTTCTCTTGCGAATTCTTCGAGCCGCTCGACGGGCACGGACCTCGGATTATTGTGGAATTGAGTTACGATCAATCGGTCCGCATAGCTCAATAGCTGAACTAACATTTTTTCGTATTCTTTGTCCTTGGAGCAGGCAAAGACAACGGTTTTTTTTGAAGGAACAAAATGGTCGTTCAAGGCGACGATTAGTGCATCGATCGACGCAACGTTGTGCGATGTATCGATAACGACAGCGGGGCGTGTGCTGACCAATTCAATACGGCAGCTCAACTGCGTCTCTGCAAGTGCTTCGATGACAGCGGTGCGAGGCAGAGACCAGCCATCCGCGTTCAATCGATGCCATGCGGCAATGGCAATCGCAGCATTGTCCGATTGATGCTTTCCGGCCATGCGGATGGCGAGGTCATGAAAATTTGTCAACGGCAGGTTCGGAGTCAACGGAATAAAGTCCATGCGACTTGCAGTGGGTAACTTTGCTGATTGCTGGGAGTTATTCCATAATTGCTGTGTGCGGACGGCAGTGTCGAAATCGATCCCGAGTTGCCAAAGTTCATTGTCCATTTCACGGCAACGGTTTCGGATAACCGATTGCGCTTCGGGGTGTCTTGCTCCGCTGATAACAGGAACTCGCGATTTGATGATGCCTGCTTTTTCACCTGCGATGAGAGGGATTGTGTTACCTAGCTGCTGTTGGTGGTCGAAACTGATCGATGTGATGATAGCTAGGGAGCTGGCACAAACGTTGGTACTGTCAAGCCGTCCGCCGAGCCCGACTTCGATCACATTGACATTCGTCTTGCGGGCAGCGAAGAGGGTCCAAGCCAACGCAGTTGTCATTTCGAAAAAGGTGGGAGCACCGTGCGAACTTGCCCTAGTGACAGCTTCAGCCGCCTTTAAGCTTGTAATATGCACTCCAAGTTCGGTAGGCGAACAAGGCTGACCGTCGACAATAAACCGCTCCTCAAGATGTAGTAAATGAGGGGATGTATACAAGCCGACGCAAAGACCGGATCGACGGAGGGTTTCAGCGATCAACCAAGAAACCGATCCTTTTCCTTTTGTACCGGCCACATGGATAACGGGTGCAGCAAGCTGGGGATTCTCAAGTTGCTCGAGTAGGAACACCATTCGAGCAAGTCGATACGTCTGCTGATCGTAAGGCCGATCGACGACTTTTTCGTAATTGATGCGTTCGTAAAGGAAGCGGATCGCGTTGATGTAGTTTTGGTCGAGCCGAACCATCGATTCCGTAGGCTTTTTCGTTTTGGTTAATTATTAGGTAATGACAAAGCTGTAGTTTATTTGGTTACAAGTCAGTTGTGCGAGGGGTAGAGTCGCTTGCCGGACGATTGTTTCGGATTTATAGTGCTCGCATGTCCATTCTCCTACCCAATTTTACTTTTTACTACGGATTGACGGCATGCTTCCGAGTTTGAGTCGGGCACAGGTTTGCGTTGAACCAACTGGATCGTTTTGGCGTAACAGCCCGCAGAATGGTTAGGGGAATTCCGCTTTTTGCGTCTCTCAATCACGACAATCGATTTTAAAAAACCTTTTTGCTCCTCCGCGACCGCAGTTTTTGGTCCGCTTTTTAGCTTAACCGAACCTACCTATGGCAACGACAACGGCACCAACGACATCATCCGTTAGTTCAACGGATCCGACCAATGTGATTGTAGAAACCAGAAACCTTGGAAAAATTTACCGAGATTTTTGGGGTCGAAAGAAGGTGAATGCGTTAAAAGCATTGGACATCGAAGTTCGGAGAGGCGAAATCTTTGGACTGTTGGGCCCTAATGGTTCTGGAAAATCTACGACCATCAAGTTGATGTTGGGTTTGCTTTTCCCGACATCTGGTCGAGCGTTTGTGTTTGGCAAAGATGCGACAGACGTGGCTAAGAACGAGAGAATTGGTTATCTGCCCGAAGAATCGTATTTGTACAAGTTTTTGAACGCTGAAGAGACGTTAGATTTCTATGGCCGGCTATTCGATATGCCAGCCAGCGTACGGCGGGAGCGAACCGAACAACTGATACAGATGGTTGGGTTGCAACGAGCTCGCCGCCGACAACTAAAGGAATATTCCAAAGGGATGACACGTAGAATTGGTTTGGCACAGGCCCTGATCAATGAGCCGGAGTTTTTGGTTCTCGATGAGCCCACAACCGGCTTGGATCCCATCGGGACCCGGGAAATGAAGGATTTGATCCTTCGACTACGGGATCAAGGTAAAACGATTCTGTTGTGCTCTCACCAATTGGCAGACGTTCAAGATGTTTGTGACCGAGTGGCAATTTTGCATCAAGGTGAACTAAAGGAATTAGGACGCGTGGATAGCCTATTGAAAGTCCAGGACGTGACCCAAATTCATGCGAGAGGATTGGACGAAAAGACCAAGCAAGAGATCAAGGATTTGATTGCACGTTCGAATGGTGAGATGCTGCGAATGGACAATCCGACAACAACGATGGAAGAGCTGTTCCTAGACATTGTTCGCGAAAGCGATCAGCGTCCAGGTCGTCGCGGCAGCGGTGCTTAGCATAATGATAGGCTCCCTCCCATACATTCGGAAAACCGCGGTCGTTGAAAGGCAAATTTAAGCAAACATGCGTTTATCACCAGATCAATTTTGGACTTACTTTGAGTGGCTGTTTAATCAACACGCTCTGATTCTAGGCTTTTTATTAGTATTAGTACTCGCCTTCATTGGATTCGTGGTTGGATTCGTAGTAGCGTTGCTTAAACACGGCCCGACCGAAGGATTCTTACAGGTTTCGAAGCTCATTCGAGAACTCTTTGTTGTCGACATACCCGCGACTTCCGCACGCCGTGTAGGAGCAATTGCTCGATTGGCGATCAAGGAAGCGATTCGTAAGAAAGTATTGGTCGTCGTAGCGGTATTTGTCGTTGCGATCATGTTTGCTGGCTGGTATTTGGATCCGCAAGCTCAATACCCGGCCAGGCTCTACATTTCGTTTGTGCTGACGACCACGAACTACATGGTGATTTTGCTGGGCCTGTTTTTAAGTTGCTTCAGTTTTCCTAGCGATATCAAGAGCAAAATCATTTATACGATCGTGACCAAGCCGGTCCGTCCCACCGAGATTTTCTTAGGACGAGTGTTTGGTTTCACGGCCGTTGGGACCCTGATTCTTTTGTTGCTAGGAACAATGAGTTATTTGTTTGTCGTTCGTGGGGTGGATCACAAGCACGAAGCTATGGAGATTTCGGCGGATGGCAATTCAGGGGTCACGACGCTCCAGCAGTTTCACACGCACACGTTTACCTTGGACGATTCGGGTGAGGGGAAAACGAACGAAACGAAAGGACATAGCCACGTCGTTTTCAAAGTTGGCGAAAAGATCGTAGTTGGCCCGCCAACTGGCGACCTTGAGGCTCGAGTGCCTATCTACGGTTCGTTGCGATTTACCGGACGAGACGGCGAGGAAAACACAGGCCTAAACGTCGGCTACATGTCAGAGTATCAAAAGTACATTGAGGGAGACTCGCTTTCGAGCGCAATTTGGACTTTCAAAGGTCTCAATGCATCGAGCTTTGGAAGTGAACTGAACTACGACATGACCATTTCAGCTTTCCGTACATACAAAGGCGATATCGTGACGCCGGTTGGCGGAGAAGTCATATTCCGGAGCATCGACGGTTCTGTGGAAAGCGAACGGTATCCATTCAAGGTGAAAGAATTCCAGATCGACCAACGTTCGATTTCACTCAAGGGGCTGAAAGGCTTTCGAAAAGGAGAGCCTGCTGACTTGGACTTCTTTAAAGACATAGCACCAGACGGAAATTTCGAAGTGATGATTCGTTGTAAAGACAAGAGCCAATACCTTGGGATGGCTGCTGCCGATTTGTACTTCCGTGCCAACACTTTGCCTTTCTGGTGGAATTTCATCAAGGGCTACATCAGCATCTGGCTGCAGATGGTGATTGTCATTTGTTTTGGCGTTATGTTTTCGACTTTCCTGTCGGGACCGGTGGCCATCATTGCAACGGTATCCATTATTGTCTTAGGTTTCTTTGGTTTCTTTGTTGATGACATCGTGACGGGGACGAACCAAGGTGGTGGACCGATCGAGTCATTGATTCGAATTCCGATCCAGAGCGGCTCAGGTACGGAACTTGATTTGGGCAATAAGGCACTTGAAACGTCAATACGAATAGTCGACAAATCGATACTCATATGCGTGCAGACGCTTTCGAGAGCAATACCGAACTTTATTCAACTTGGTACAGCGGACTTTGTCGCTTATGGAGTCAACTTGTTCGGAGGGTTACTATCCCGCCACTTGACCATTTGTGCTGGGTATTTCCTGATGACCGGAATTATTAGTTACTTCTTCTTAAAGACGCGCGAGATGGCAGCATGAACAAGAACAGTCTGTTTCGAAAGATTGCTTACATTGCTGCAATTGTGCTTTTGCTTGGGCCATTGTTTGCATTGGGTAGACCGACCAACGGTATGATCGGGCAGCTCCGCACGAAGTACAAGATGGGCCAGGCCAATCTTGGCAAGTTGGATCCTACCAGCGAAAGCATGCGATTGGCAACGCTGGGAATGAAAGGAATTGCGTCAACCATCCTTTGGCTGAGGGCTGACTATTACAAAGAGGAAAAGTATTTCGATCGTTTTTCGGCGACGTTGAATCAAATCTCATTGTTGCAACCTCACTTTATCAGCGTATGGCAGCACCAGGCCCACAACCTCAGTTACAACGTGGCGCCCGAGTTCGAGGACTATCGACAACGTTATGAATGGATCAAAAAGGGTGTGGACTATCTCATTCGAGGTACCAAATATAACGATAGAAAACCAATCCTTCAGTATGACTTGGGCCATTATCTCGGAAACAAATTGGGCAAGGCTGACGAGCATGATCAATATCGTGTTCTATACAAAAAAGATTCGGAATTCCACAAGTACTTTAGAGAGCAGGGCTTGATTGGAATTGATACCACCGCCTTGGGATACGATCAAAAGCCAGACAATTGGTTGACCGGTAAGTTGTGGTTCGAACAAGCTGTTGCGTTATACGAAGCAGGCGCGGCGATTAAGAAGTCACCACACTTGCTTTTGTCGTACGGCCCGTTATGGCACATGTACTATGGGGAAGCGATCGAATCCGAAGGCATCCTCGATTCCAGTGCGCGTTTTGCATGGAAACAAGCTGGAATCGAATGGGCTGATTTTGGCACGAAATCGCTTTATCAATTTCGTCAAAGCGCCGATTTGACGTTATTGAGCAGAGCGCCTGCATTGGCCGAGATTGAGACTTTGCAAAAACAGTTCGAAGAGAAATCAAAAGATGCCAAGGCCAAAGCAGAGCAGTTTTTAAGGAAAGGAGTTCCATCCGAGATGCTTAAAATTCTCGATAAGCCGGAAAGCGAACTCTCGCAGCAAGAATTTGAAACCAGATTTGAAATTTTGAGTCGACTGACCCCGAATGAACAACAAATTGCTGCACAGATGCCTGCCAAATTGCAATTGGAGGGCGTTGAACTCGCTCGCAAGATTGCTTTTGCGAAAGACTTCCTCCGCGAAGTCGAGTCCTACCGGGGCCAGGTCAATTATGAGTACTGGGAATTGAGAGCCAAGGCCGAACAGCGCGAGGATATGGTAGAAGCGCGCCGACTCATGTTCGAAGCAGACCAGTTACTCAACGTGGCGGACGTTAAGGGAGCGTTGAAATCATATGAGCGGGCGTGGACTCGCTGGGCACAGGTTTTTAGTCTCTATCCATCATTGATTTCAGAAGAAGTGGGTGATGACGTCGTTAAGTCGCTTGGTCGATACAAACGACTTGCAGAAAACGACCTGGATGAGACTTTCGTCCTCCATGAATTTCTAGAATATCGCAAAGCGAAAGAGAGTGGTACGCTTGCTAAAGATATAGGTAAGAAACTCGACGAAATGAACGCCAGAGCCCAAGGTTTGCTAGCCGCGGAAAACCGCAGTGAAGAAAAACCTGAAAATGATAACATCCCACCAGCAACCATTCCGCCCAAGAATAATCCAGAGACGCCAAAAATCGAATCACCTGCTAAAAGCACTGAACCTATAGCGGTTAAAGTGGACGAACCAGCCAAGGTGAGCGAACCAGCAAAACTGGACGAATCGAAACCAGTCGTAATTACGAACGAAGAATCGCTGGTCCTGCCTCCGACTTTGGAAAATCCAGATTCTCAAGAATGAACAAGTCGGATAAATTGTTGTAGATGGGAATCTACGAGAGAAATTATTACCGCGAAGAAAACGAACTGGATCTTCGCCCCAATTGGGACCAACGGTCTGCGGTAAGTACGTTGATCATTATCAACGTCGCTGTGTTTGTTGCCAACATGATACTTAGCAAGAGTTTCGATGTCGGATACCAGGGCGTGGTAAACGAATTGCTAATGCTGTCAGACAACGATCTTGGGCACCCTTTGTTATGGTGGCGTACACTGACTTACGGTTTTTGTCATGACGCACTCTCTATCTGGCATTTGCTCTTCAATATGATGGGACTCTACTTTCTTGGTCGGTCTGTAGAGGACCGTTACGGCAAGACAGAGTTCTACTGGATCTATTTGTTTACTATTGTGATTTGCGGTGTGGTTTGGCTTTTCAAGCAGCAGTTCTCAACATCGGATAACCGTGCGGTCCTGTTGGGAGCGTCCGGTGCAGTGTTGTGTATTGAGATGCTGTTCGTTTTTAACTTTCCTACCTCCCGTATTTATCTTCTAGTGTTCCCTGTTCCCGCTTGGGTCTTGGGGATACTCCTTGTCTTAATGAATTTCTCGTCCAATCCGTCAACCGGTATCGCGACCGACGTTCACCTCACTGGGATCTTATGCGCCGCAGCGTATTTTTTTCTTGGTCTCAACTTTCGATTCTTGGGCGATTTAAAGGGTTCGTGGCGAAGGTGGTTGCGCCGTCATTCTGGGCCGAAACTCAAAATTCATAACGAGTCGGCATCGGCAGTCGCGAACGAAGCCGAAGAAGCGGATAGGATCTTGGCAAAGATTCATGAAAGCGGACAGGATTCGTTGTCATCGAAAGAAAGAAAGTTTCTCGAAAAATATTCGAGATCGGTTCGGGCTAAGAAACTGGACATTTGACCAGTCACAATTCACTTACTCAAACACATCACCCTTATTTGAAATATGCCAATCGCAAACAAAATTTTCGAAACCACTCGCAACGAGATAGCCGGTATTCCAATTAGTGAAATAGTGAGCAGGTTTGGGACGCCAGTATATGTTTATGACATGTCCATTATCGAAGAACGGGTTGGTGATTTATCTGCCTTCGACGTCGTTCGATACGCTCAAAAAGCATGCTCCAATATCGGCATCTTGAATCGATTGAAGGGACGAGGCGTCGTGGTGGACGCGGTGAGCGTTGGCGAAGTCAAGCGTGCACTTGCCGCGGGCTTTGACCCGCATGGAATCGTATTTACGGCGGATGT
>JAYVPE010000731.1:0-3099 GCA_043757575.1 Pirellula sp. | reverse complement strand
ATGGCAAATTTCTTTGGCAACATAGTAGCGAAAAACTCCCGACCGGCCGTGTCCATGATTGGCCTAACCAAGGCATTTGCTGTGCGCCCATGATCGAAGGCGATCGACTCTGGTATGTGACGAGCCGCGGCGAAGTGGTCTGTCTCGACACCGAAGGCTTCGCTGACAATGAAAACGATGGCCCCTTCACGAAAGAGCCAAACGAAAACAAAGACGAAGCGGACGTCGTGTGGAGACTGGATATGATGGCAGAGTTAGACGTGTCTCAACACAACATGTGCAGTTGCTCTGTTACTGCCGTCGGTGATTTTTTGTTTGTCAATACGTCCAACGGAGTGGATGACGGTCACTTTACTGTTCCAGAAGAAAAAGCCCCTAGCTTCCTTTGCTTGAACAAGCTAACAGGAGCGGTTCTTTGGACAGACAATTCCCCTGGTGCGAATATCCTTCACGGACAATGGTCTTCGCCGACTTCCGCAACGCTCGGCGGCCAAGAACAAGTAATCTTCGGCGGTGGCGACGGTTGGCTATACAGTTTTGATCCCAAGGGTGACGCCGGGAAATCCAAGCTGCTTTGGAAATTCGATTGTAATCCGAAAGACTCGATCTACCGACTTAACGGAGCGACTAGGAACCATATCATAGCAACCCCCGTGGTATACGATGGAATGATCTACGTCGCCGTCGGTGAAGATCCTGAGCACGGCGAAGGGGCAGGGCACTTGTGGTGTATCGATCCAACTAAACGCGGCGACGTCAGCCCAACACTTGTTTTTAATTCAACCGACAGGACCAAACCGATTGCACCCAAACGCAGGCAAGCGATGGTAGCAGCCGACGGGGACGTAGAACGTGATAATCCCAACTCCGCTGCGGTATGGCATTATGTCGGTAGCGATCCCAAAAAGTTTGAGACGACTATGCACCGTACCTGCGGTTCAGTAGCGATCAAAAACGATCTACTCTACATCGCCGACTTTTCTGGAATGCTCCATTGCTTGAATGCCAAAACAGGCGTCGCTCATTGGACCTACGACATGTTGGCTTCCTCTTGGGCATCTCCTTTGATCGCGGACGGAAAAGTCTACATTGGAGACGAAGATGGCGATATTTTGATCTTCGATTTGGCGGTTGCGTCCAAGATCAATATTATCGCAGAAATTAATCTCGGATCAGCATTGTATACGACTCCTGTCGTCGCCAACGACTCGATCTATATCGCCAACCGAAATCGACTCTTTGCGATCGAAGCTGGTAAACAAAGTGAGCCGGTCAAATAAATTTTACTGAGCTGTGGACGCAACCTGCCTGATACCTCGAGAGTTTCACTATGAAAAAACACTTCCTCTCTGTGACCAAACCGTTCATTCGATTATCGCTGTGTGCGGTAGTTGTACTCGCTTCGCTTGAAATGATTGGGCAGGTCTTAGCTCAATCGCCGCCAGGGCCGGGCGTGGGTTATACCAACACCCCCGTGCTGCCTAATAGCCAATGGAGAGTGCACGACAAATACCGACCTCGTCCAACGATCGTCAAGGCTGGCGAGGCACTCGGTCAAGCTCCATCGGATGCAACCATTCTGTTCGACGGAAAGGATTTGTCGGAGTGGCAACGAGCTGGTAAGAAGGATGAAGCTGCACCCTGGAAAGTCGGCGATGGATTCTTCGAAGCGGTCGGTGGTAGTGGCTCGATCGTGACTCGCAAGGAATTCGGCGACATGCAATTACACATCGAATGGTCCGCTCCAGAAATAGTCAAAGGCGATTCGCAAGGCCGAGGAAACAGCGGCGTCATTATCATGGGCAAATACGAGATTCAAATCCTCGATAGCTATGACAACAATACCTATGCCGACGGCCAAGCGGCATCGATCTATGGCCAGTTTCCGCCACAAGTCAACGTGACAAAAGCGCCTGGGCAATGGAACGTCTACGACATAATTTTCGAAGCCCCCCGATTTGATGGTGAGAAGGTAATCAAGCCTGCGCGATCTACCATTTTTCATAATGGCGTTTTGGTCCAAAATGCAAAGGAACACATCGGCCAAATGGCGCACCAAGAGGTTGGCAAGTATCGACCGCATTCCCCAACTGGTCCAATCCTTTTGCAAGACCACAACAACTCGACGCGATTCCGTAACATCTGGGCTCGACGTTTGCGAGACGAAGTCGATCCGTGGGTTGTTATTCCGGGTGCTGCCGACGAAAAATTGCCAGGCAAAGGCAAAAAGATTGTTCTGATTTCTGGCGACGACGAATATCGATCCGAAGAGTCGCTGCCAATGTTGGGCAAGATCCTGGCGGAACAGCATGGTTACGATTGCGTTGTCTTGTTCGCAATCAATCCTGAAACGCAAACTGTCGACCCCAATTACCAATCCAACATCCCTGGCCTGCACCATCTCGATGATGCGGACGGCATGATTATGTGCTTGCGTTTTCGATCGCTGCCGGATTGGCAAATGGCTCACTTTGAAAAATTTACAATGGAAGGCAAACCTTTTGTCGCCCTGCGAACTTCAACCCACCCATTCAATTTTCCAGCGGACTCCAAGTCAGCTTACAAGAAATGGGCTTTCAACAGCAAGGAATGGGAGGGGGGATTTGGACAACAGATTATTGGAGAAACTTGGCATTCGCACCATGGCGCTCATGCGTCTCAGGCGACTCGGGGTGTCATTCCTGATGCCGCTAAAGCTTCGCCGATTCTCAAAGGAGTTAGCGACATCTTCGGTCCGTCCGATGTCTACGGTGTGGTCCATCTACCAAGCACTGCAACAGTATTGCTTCAAGGCCAGGTAGTCAAAGGCATGAAGCCAACCGATCCGCCGCTTGAGGGACCAAAAAATAATCCAATGATGCCTTTGGCGTGGACTAAAGATTATCAGTTACCAGGTGGAAAAGCTGGCAAGTTGTTCTGCACGACGATGGGTGCCGCAAACGATTTTCTCAACGAAGACCTTCGCCGTCTGGTTGTCAACGCAACTTATTGGATGACGGGTTTGGAGAGCAAGATCCCAGACAAGGCTAGCGCCACGGTGTCAGACAAGTACAAGCCGAGCAACTTCGGTTTCAAATCGGCAACATTCTTTAAAGAGCT
>JAYVPE010000730.1:0-3103 GCA_043757575.1 Pirellula sp. | reverse complement strand
GAAAGAAATCGTGACGGTGTTGACACTCAATGAAGTGTGAAGATGCTTCAGCCGACCAAGGCTGCTCACACCCGCGTCGCGACGCCTTCGAGCGAACGCTGACGTTCAGCGAGCCGCCGGGTTTGATTGGTTAGTAAGTCGGACTAGCTCGGCGGCTTCGTTGCAACGCTTGGTTCTGTTGTCTTTGGATCGGCGATCGCGAGCACGAAAGTGACCGCCGAAGAGACAAGCATACCAATTGTTGATAACGCGGACAAATCAAACCAATTTGGGTCGGCAAAATCTTCAGTCGCAAGCCAGCCAGCAATACAAATAAATGGACCAAACAGCAGCGGCAGGAAAAGAACGTACTGGCCTTGTCTAACGAGCCACCCAGCCATGATAAGTGTTGTGGTAGCAAACAGCATAAAGTACGGCGTGGTCTCATTGAGTTCATTGAATGCGTCCGGCATGTGATTGCCTGGCACATGTTGGTTGAGGTATTTCTCTATGTCTGGTCGCGTCGTCAACAGAATTGCTGTTGCGATTCCACATGCGATTGCAGGCAAATAGGTCAGTGTTTTTCGCACGGATCAGGTCTGATCAGATTTGGGTGTTCGCCTAAGCGTGAAAGACTGAGCATCGACAACAGAACGCTGGGGATCAGGCAGCGTGAGCAAGTACGAAATGCACCGACCAAACCCGGTCGACCGAACGCTTGGCTGCATCCCTTTGTTCGGTAATGACGGCTTCCATCTAGCTCTGTCTCGAACTCGAATTGGCCGTTTCGATCGTCAGCAATACGATCACTGACATCGAGTATTGTACGAATCCTGACGTCGGTTTGCAACATAATCGCAGGCTAGAAATGCGATGATGCGTGATAACGCAATCATCGACTCGATTCGAGTGAGTGATCCATCGAGCACGCATCAACGACCGTCTGCGTCTGCTAACGTGAATATCGGTTTCGATCTCGTCAGCCTGCCATTGGATTGAACGAAAATTGCAATGAGGAGCAGATCGAGGGCCAAATATCACCCGGCGCATTGCGATGTCAGCAACGCTTCCATTGCAACAAGTCACGCGACCCACCGAACGACCAAGGTAACCGGGCGGCGGCCAAGACGGCTTGAAGACGGAAAACGGGGGATCCGCCGCTCCGGTTGACCGCCTTGTTGGGCGATTGGTCGATTGCGGTTCATGGACCTTTCGGACGCCAAACCGCATTCATTTCGCCAACAGACTGTCTGCCAGCTTTTGTTTGTTTTGTGGTCCGTGATCGAACCACCGAACAGCTTACGACCGCGCGGCAGTCAATCAAAGTCGAAGGCCCATCCTCCTAATCCTTCCGCCCTCGGCACCCGCCAGAGCATGGAATACGACGAACGCCGCATTATCAAGGTCATGGACGATTCCCTTTACTTTGCCAATTTCCAGTCGTGTGACCACACAGTACAGGATGTCGAGTTCCGCACCGCTCATTCCGCCACGCCCCTTGTAGACCGTCACGCCGCGCCCAAGGTCGCGCGTAATCCGCTCGCGGATTGCAGCACTGTGGTCCGAGACGATCGTGATGGCCGTATATTCATTGATGCCATGCAGCACGAAGTCGAGCGTTTTTGCTGCGGTAACGTATGTGAGAATTGAGTACAGCGCCTCTTCAACTCCCAGGACGAACATGGCGACGAGAAAGATCACCACATTGAATCCAAGGATCACGTCGCCCACGCTTAGCAGGTTACTGCGTTTGCTAATCAAGAGCGCCGCAATCTCAGTCCCGTCGAGCACTGCACTTCCTCGGACTGCCAAGCCGATCCCAGCCCCGATAAAGAATCCACCGAACACCGCGGTGAGCACCAAGTCCGGCGTGACGTCGGGGTACGGGACGATAGCGAGTGTCAGGGTGAGACCAGCGATCGCGAGGGTACTACGGACTGCGAATGCAAGTCCGATGTGACGGTAACCGAGCGCAATGAATGGCAGGTTGACAACGGGCAGCCAAAGTGCGAGCGGCAGGCCGGTGGTCTTTGCGAGCAACATGGAAACGCCGGTCACACCGCCGTCGATGAAGTTGCTCGACAACAAGAACCCCTTCAGGCCCATGCCGGCGGATAGGATTCCAAGCATCATTAGCAGTGCGTTTAGTAATTCCCGGAGCGATCGGTTCATTTGTGCTCCACGCGGCCGGTTCTCACACCTATCGAACGCAAGCAGTGGCGGAACAAGGGATCGAATGGGGACAACGCATTGAGCGCGCGGTGGACTTGCGGTTCATTGCGGTCTGCGGTTTGATCGCCCAACGGCGGCGATGACCGAGGGCGAGAAGTAAACTCGACGCAAGTCAGAGCCCCGTGACCGAGCCCTTCGTGTCCATCGCTTTGTTCTGATTTCTTCATTGGCTGGTCAGCTTATCGAGGGCTTGGCTGCAATTTTTTGTTATCCCGTCTGCAATCAACTCGCTATTGTCTACACGCCAAATATAGCAAGTAGCGTCCCGAATAATGCAACCGGAGCGAAAAAAAAGAACAGGCCCAAGCGAGATCGGTGAAGAAAAAAGCACCGTGACGATGCAAAGAATGAAATCCCAAACAGCAGGTACATCAAACTAACGGCAATCATCCTGGGCCAAAGATGCGATGCGGAGTTAGTTACAATACGATTCCATGTCATAATTGTTCCATATATACCCACGCCAAAGACGCTAAGACCGATCGGAATAACAACAACTCCAACTAGGCGAATGTATCCTTGAGTCCGAATTGGCTCAGTATCAATGCCAGTCGGCGGATGATATGGGTTTGGGGGATTCGTTAGCAAGTCCGTCACCGCCACTTCATTCTTTTTATGGGATAACGTTTGCGATGACCGATGTCGCGGAAAAAAATCTCACCATCGAAAAACGGCCGATCCGCGACTTCGGTCCATCGCTTGGTTCGTCCGGATTCTGAATTAGTGATCATACGCGAAACCGGTTGGAACGTGGCCATTAAACGTAACATGAAAACGACGTTCATCGTCCTCGGGCAGATCTAGATAAATCAGACAGGCCCAGGGATTTTCCAGCCATAGAATTTCGATTGAAGTCAAATTCAACTCGCTTGCTTCCGGTGGAACATCGTGC
>JAYVPE010000729.1:0-3104 GCA_043757575.1 Pirellula sp. | reverse complement strand
CTGCAATTTTAGGCATAAAATGCTTCTCGATACTTATGAGGAATAGAGCGTGCGAAGCACTAGGGCAGTTCGGGACGTTCGCCGACGGCAACGTCGATCTTGATTTGCTTTTCGTCTCGATCGATGGTGAATTCCACTTTATGCCCGACCGTTGTTTTGCAAATGGCAAAGATCAAGTCTTCGACTCCTTTGATACGGTTTCCGTTCAATTCAACGATCGTATCTCCCTCTTTCAAACCCGCGTAGGCAGCGGGCGATTTAGAAACCACGCTGCGAACGACGGCACCGCGAATTGGAAGCTTGGCCTCTTCGTTCACAGGGTCGACAACTGTCTCTGCGTCGGGCACTTCCGCTTGGGCAGTAAGTTTTGACTGGGAAATTTTCTTCCATTCAGAGACATTGATGAGCGCAACTCCTACCCAGCCTCTGCGCATTTTGCCCGTTTCGAGGATCTGTCTTAAGACTACTTTCGCAACGTTGCTAGGGATTGAAAAACTGACACCACGATAAGACTCACCGATGATAGCAGTGTTGATACCGATCATTTCGCCGCGGCCGTTGACCAACGGACCACCGCTGTTGCCCGGATTCACAGCCACGTCGCTTTGCATCAAGTCGCTATATCTAGGCGTAGCTTTTTGTTTACTTCCCCGAGTCAATGGGTTGCGAATCGAATCCTCGTAACCAGTCCCGCTCAAGTCCAATCGATGTTTGCTGCTGAGGATGCCAAACGTGACTGTTCCGGTTAGACCAAACGGACTGCCAACCGCCCACACCGGCGAACCGACTTCGATTGTGTCACTGTCGCCCCAACCGATGGGTAGCAAGTCGTCGGCGTTGATCTTCAAGACGGCCAAGTCGGTTAGTTTGTCGAAACCGACTAGCTCAGCGATACATGCGCGATCGTCCGCGAGGACGACATTGATTTGAGAACCATCGTCTAGAACATGATAATTCGTTAGGATGTAGCCACGTTCATCGACGACGATTCCGCTACCTTGTCCGACCTTCATACGACGGGGAGTGGAGCGAACCATTTCCTCCAAACTAGGTTCGGGGTAGTCAGGTTCCTCTGTACTCATCATGATATGAACGACGCTGGGGCTGACTCGTTTTGCCACGGTCTGCGAAAGGCTGTTTAGACCTTCCCAAGAGACTCGTTCCAGTTGCTGGCCCGCGATTTCGTACTCTGCCCGTAGTTGACCACGATGCCATGAGTAACGAGAAAATTCCAACATGGAAGGCAATAAATATCGCAACGTCACTAACAGAACGAGGACTACCGTCAAACTCAGAAACGTTGACAAAAGTAGTGATGCCGCTGTCGGATGCCTAATGGAAAGTGAAGATCTAGGGTTGGATTCTGCTGCCCTCTCGATTCTCAACGCATCCGATTCGGCATCTTTATCCAAGTCGCCGTCCGGGGATGATGGTAACGCGGTCGGTTCCATTTCACTCATCGAAGCATGCCTTTCATGAAGTGTGGGGCAGCGGCTCCGTCCGCTGACGAGCACAACCCCCTGCTATAAATCCCTGCGGGCGGAGCCGCAGAGCCACAAATCCCTGCGGGCGGAGCCGCAGGGCCACAACTACCTGCTTGGCCACTATTGATTTACGAGCCTATTCTAACCGAACAAATCCGGTCGCGGCAATCATTTAATCTGCGATTGATACTGATCTTTCTTTGTTGGGCCGGTGAACTATCGTTACATTGCGACTAAAATCATTCCCACTAAAGGCATCATTTCTCGCTGGACTATGGATCGGTGAAAGCTCAAAACGCGATCGATTTAACTGCGATCATCACGACGCCTGAAAATATTCAGTTCGAATACCGGATCGCTGGTCCATTTCGGCGATTGCCAGCACTTCTGTTGGACTTTACGATTCGGATGATGTGCCTCGTTGCGATCCTTATCCTGATGATGGTTTTCGGCGCGACCGCCGCAATACCCAGCGGGATGATCTTTTTTTTGATTCTGCTAGCGTCCTTTGCTCTCGATTGGTTTTACGGACTTTTTTTTGAAACCTATTGGAACGGACAAACGCCTGGAAAATGGCTGACGATGATCCAAGTGATTTCGGTTGATGGCCGGCCCATAAACGCTTACCAAGCGACCGTTCGCAATTTCCTTCGTCTCGCCGATTTTGCACCGATGGTTTCTTTAGAAATGTTTGCAGCAGATGCCCCTCCGGCATATGTCATTCCGACGTTTCTGGTCTCACTGATTTGCATGACGTTGACATCTCGATTCCAACGATTGGGCGATTTGGCTGCAGGTACTATGGTCGTTATCAACGAACGATCCCGGGTGCCTGCGATTGTCAAACTGGAAGATGCTCGCGTTGTTTCGCTCAGTGAGCACATCCCGGCACATTTTCGGATGAGTCCAACTCTTGCCAAAGCCATCGCCCTGTATGCGGAGCGCCGTAGCCGCATCTCTATTGGGAGGCGAACGGAGCTCGCATCGCATTTAGCCAAACCGCTTTTGAAGCAATTTAACTTCCGCGACGATACGAGCCCGGATCTTCTGCTGTGTGCCCTCTACTACCGTGCGTTTGTATCCCAAGAAGCGTTTTCCAGTGTGAAACGATTTGCTCCGCCACCGTCCAAGGATACCGATGTGACTTCCAAAGATACCGATGTGAACCTGCTTGTGAACTCGATGCCCACCTCGCTTGAATCACTTCCGCCTATTCTAAAAGCACCGCTATGAGAATTGCTGAACTACTTGAAAAGAGACGGCAAGGCTGGCTTGAGCTGGAACGCATGTGCGATTCCTTTCGATCCGTCAGATATCCTTTTACCAATAAAGGTAGTCTTGTAACACGATTCTCGGCGTTGTATCGTGCCGCGTGTACCGATCTGTCGATGGCGGAACAGTACCAATTACCACCGGCGACCGTGGAATACTTGCATCGACTCGTCGGTCGAGCGCACAGTCAACTGTATCGTTCAAGGCAATTTGCGACCCACAGATGGTTGCACTACATGTCGAAAGTGGCTCCGCAAAGCATTTTTAGAGACCCCTGTGTGAAAGTGGCGTTCGTAGTATTTTTTGGCCTCTTTACGCTCTCAGCGATGCTCGCATGGTCCGAAGTAC
>JAYVPE010000728.1:0-11604 GCA_043757575.1 Pirellula sp. | reverse complement strand
AGACCACCGAGGATGATGTCCTGTCGCATGCGGTCAAAGAGTGGGGGTAAGATTTTAGGAGTCTTAGCAGGCATCGCAGTGTTCCTTTGGAAACAGTCCGCGATCTGGGGCTTCACGAAAGGCTTGCCTAAAATCAGTCGCGGATAGGAAACACTGTGGCTGGAGAATCGGGGAGTGCAAATCTTGGCCAGACAGGCAACATGCCCGTAAAAACGCCTGCTACAATGCGCACCCAGCAACGCAACTGCCGCGCATGCGGCTTACTTGAACAAAACGATGCAGCCAAGCCCTCTATCGACCGATTATGACTTGCGTTAAGTCTTCTGCTCTCGCTGCCCGATCCCAGTCTTTCGTCGGCATACTATAAGAATCGAGTCCGGCGTTATAGGGCGACCGAACCGCGAGGCGCCCAACGGCAACCTTTTATAAGTGATAGAAAACCAAGATGCCCAAAACAGCTTATAAGATCCGTTTTACAGCGAAACTCCTCCGACCGAAGGCGACAGCGAAGGCCATCTCCTGGACTTTTCTAATCGTTCCAAAGGACGCCAGTGCGAAGCTTCCCTCGCGGGGTATGACGTCGGTTGAAGGCACATTCAATGGCTTCCCCTTTCGCGCCACGCTCGAGCCCGATGGCGAAGGAGGCCACTGGCTTAAAGTCGAGCGGAAGATGCGAGAAACCGCGCGCGCTGAGGCTGGCGACCTTGTTGCGATTGAGATCGTGCCTGTGGCTGTCGAACCCGAGCCCGAAGTGCCGGATGATCTGCGGAAGGCGGTCGCGGACGCTCCCCCGAAAGCGTTGGAGACCTGGTCGGACATCACGCCTCTCGCTCGCAGAGATTGGATTCACTGGATCATCTCCGGAAAGCGAGACGAGACTCGAGCGAAGCGTATCACTGTGGCTATTTCGAAGCTAGCAGCCGGGGATCGACGCCCTTGCTGCTTCGATCGGTCTGGAATGTATAGCAAGAGCCTCACCTGCCCCATAGCCGATGACACCTGATGGGAACTGCAAAACCCAACTAATCAATCTCAACCAATCGCAGATCGAGCGCATGCAAAAGATGGCAGCCACACGGCTCAATCATGAGCCGCCACTGCTAAACGGGTTCGAATCGCAGAGGTTAACCACAGGGGTTGTGGAGGGTTTCAACAACAAAGCGAAATTGACCGTGAGAAAAGCATACGGCGGTTCAACGAAGCTGAGCAAGCTCGGACCAAAGTGTCTTTAAGCTCAATACCCCTTGGGCGTGGGGGACTTCCTGTCGTGCTTATTGCTGCTTCGATTGCAACATTTATCTACTCTGTGTTGGCATTACTAGTTTGTGGTTGCATCTACACCGTTACAGGCATCGCATTCTCCAATTGAAGACACGTTAGCGGCGGGGAAGTGTGGTGGGTTGGAGCATGCTCCAAAGCTACGCTTCGCCAGAGTTGGAATTGATTGCCGTTTTAGGGGAAGAAAGCATGGCGTATTTCAGAAAATTGCGAGACTTCGAGAGTCGATTTGATACGATGAGTGTCGATGAGTTGAAGCAATGGAAGAAATACTGGACGCAGCACGCTCAGGGTTTGGCTCCGAAGGTTAGGAAGCTTGCGATGAAGAGGGTTTATGAAATAGAAAATGCAATTCAGACTAGGTCACAGGCAAACAGTGATGGCGACTCGTAGGAGCTTCAAGCAAAATATAAATGACCTGCTTCAAGCTTCCCATCCACATGTGGACATAGCCGTAGCCAGGATCCAGCGTCTTTCGCAACTTAGTTCATGACAACTGTGGACGTTGGCGCTGGCTACTTGCTGTACGACTGCTAGATCGGATAGACTGCTGCCCAGAAGTATCGCATTTGGAAGTGAAAGTTACGGCGCAAACCGTTTTTGGCAAATATGAATCTGAACCCGTACAAACCAGACGAAGGCACATCTGGAGCGGTTACGTCCGAAGTGGGAAGGAGAATTGGATGGCTCTTTTTATTTCTCTCGATTTTCGGTGGGGCAATCCTAGTCTACTGCATATTCAATCTAGGCAATTACTTCGGCATCGGCATGCCGCGAAGGTACGCAAGCTATTCCGTCGAGTTCGAAAAGCCGTTTTCGATTTGGCAATGGTCTGCGCTTACGATAGTTTCCTTAGGATTGTCAGGGTTAGCAATTGCGATCATTTTGCTCATCTTGCGGCGAGTTTTCGAACGACGAAATAGGTAAGCAATGGGACTCCATACGGTCGAGTTTGTTTCGGAAATCGAAGAAGCTTTCGACATTTCGATACCAGATGATCGAGCTACTCGACCCAAAGCCCAACCGATATTTGAAATGCTCTGCAATTAATCGTCGCTGAGCAACTTGGTGTTGAAACAAGCGCCGTAGTCCCAGGTGCAAGATTCGTTGAGGACCTGACCACCGGCCGAATTGTCGATCTGGCGCAAACTCCCTGGCTATCTGGCTTATTGATTTAATGCGATTTACAAAAATAATAACTAGCCGATGGGCGTTAGCCTGGACTGTTGGCGAATGAACCGACGCTAACGCGTTGCGGCTAATTAAATCAACAAGCCCTATCTGATCCTATAGGCTCCACCCGCGGTATTGGAGTCGATTTCTTTGACAAATGGGCATCAGAAAAGCAATGGATCGTCACTGGAGTTTTCGAGAACGCATCCACGTTTTCGGAGCTGAACCGGGAATCGTACGGGCTGACCACACGATGTCGCTTTGGGGTTTTCAGTGCCTGCACCTACACTATCGATTGCGCAGGCGAGAGATTCGTTTGGAAAGGACCATTGTCGGCGAGAGTACAGTTGACTGAATGTAGCAAACAGAAGATGGTCAACAGGATTCCGCCATTTGTGAAGCGTCGCACTCCATCTAACCACCGAGGACTTGGGTTTTCACAGTGAGCGACGCAAGCGAGATCGGCAAAACTGATGTAAACCTAGCGGCGGGGAAGCGGTTGAGCTGGCGTAGGTATCCTAGCGAACCGCGTCGACGCGATCGGGATGTGTTGGGTATCACCTGGAATATTGAAGAGGTTCGTTCGGTGCCTGTGATTGAAATTGAAACTCGAATCGATGCTTCCATTGAAACCGTTTTCGCCACTTCCGTGACTCCATGGTTTCGGGCGCGTTTAAAAGGTTTGATCACGACCATCATTTTGAGTCTGACGCGGGCCAGACGCTGATGAAAGACACATTTGATTACACTTCGCCGTTCGGAATCTTTGGACGCATCGCGGACTTAATGTTCCTGAAGCGTTATATGATGAGGCTGCTTCGAACACGCAATGGTCTTATCAAGTCCGTGGCCGAATCTGGGAGAGCGTGTTAGCTTGGAGATATTAATGACTGATGAAAACGACAAAATCGCTCCACCCACAATATTGCAATTCTCGCGTTTGTCTAGGAACTGCGCAATTGGACTTTATATGATGTCTGCGATTTGGGGCGGGCTCCAAGTACCATTTCCAGATCACGCCGGACTGTATCTGTTCTCGGCACTCTGCTTTGCTCTCCTGGCAACCTTCTGGGCTCGATTCGATTTAAAGGCGCGAGGAATATCTTTCCTACTAATATTGCAGATGCTCTACTTTCTGTTATGGCCGATAGGTGCCACTATGTACTTGGTTTATCGATCTGGTTGGCGTGGATTGCTGACGGCCGGATTGCACGGAATCGGGATGATGATCTTGATGACGGTAACATTCTACGCGACCTTTTTTGGTCTACATTTGGTAGGCCTACTTGATACGCGATACTATCCAGCATGACAAAAGAATCACTTTCGATATTGCTCGACGCTAACGTGTTCCTCCCAGTCGACAGTCTTTCCGTCGAGCTGTTCCTGGATTGCGATATGGGTCATGGCGGTGGTTGCAGTCGCTCCATGCCAGTGCCTCTCGCCGGGCGAAAACCAGACCACGTCACCGGGATGGACCTCCTCAACCGGCCCGCCCTCGCGGGTCCCAATCCACGAAAGCGGTTGGTTCCGGTACGACCAGCTTCACAACAGCGGTGCTGTGTTTGCGTGGGGCAGTCACACGCGTGTCAGCATCGACGGCCAGCTCTTCGGCTCGCTTCAGTGCACCTTTAGAAAGGCCGCCTTCATCGTTCGCTTGCCATCGCCAAGCGATGCGGCGAATCAAGTACTGCTTGTTGCGACTCTGGCATTCTTCGCCCAAGACCCGTTCGAAGCGCTGGACCAGTTGATTGACGGTCTTATCCTGCAGCTCGGCGATGTCGAGTGTTACGTTTGGGCTCATTGATTACCTCGATGTCGAACTGGAACGTCCGAAGCAGTCACGTCTTGGTTGCCTTCGGTGGTGGTTGGAATGGTTGGCTTATGGACCTTGCGATCGATGGTTGCTTTCCAACCCGAATCAATCCTCTCGCCAACAGTGCTGCGATATCTCTTTGTCTCACGTCGTTACCCACGGTTTTCTCCTCTGTTAATGTCTAAATCTGTCTCAAAACCCAACGTCCCAGAGACGTCTGTGACAGAGAGGGGTTTTTGAGAAACGAAATCAAGCGGCTCGGGCAAAGTTCGCAACTTGGAAACACTTAGTGAGTCAGACTGCTCGGCACTACACTCGCCGCATGCTTACACCCATGGCTACGACTTGCCTTCTTTATGGGACCGGGGTGATTGTTGGTGCAAACGGGATGCAGTACGATGCATCATCGAGAGTCCAATCGCGAAGTCGTTCGATGCGCTAGGACATTTCCTTCACTTGTTTAGAAGAAATTGGTCATCATGGCGAAACTTATTAAAACGGCCTCAGTTGATGCTTTAAATAAAAAAATTACGTTGGTATTTGGCGAAAAAGTATCATTGTCTAACTTGGAAGTGGCAGGTTACGATCGGCTCAGTCGTCTGCAATTACGTGGTGTCACCTACACAATAGGTCCGATCGTACCCGTTATTCTTGGCGACACCGTAAGCAAGAACTGGATTGTGTCGTACACTGGTACTTCATTGAAGAAAAAGAAGGGGAAGGTAATCGATACGGATGAGGTAGTCGTTGTTATTGAAACGAAAGAAGTCCTGCCTTTAGCATTGGAAATAGAAGACAAAAAAAAGTCCGCAAAAAAACAAATCAAGAAGAAGGTGACGCAATCTACCCAAGTGAAGAAGAAAAGTAAGAAAAAGTAATCATCGAAGCCATGGGCTTTTCGGGTTGAGCTCCTTCAGTTTGTCTTTTGCCAACGCAAGTTTTTCCAGTGCAGTCAGCGGAGATATAGTCCCATTGCTTGCTTTGGCTATTTCAAGCTCTAGTTTTGCGATCTGAATTTGAAGCGGCAAGATTTGCTGCTGGGAACTAGCGTCTAAACATTGGGCGAGTTTAGACTCGGCGCTACTTAGAATTTGCTGGGCGACCGCAATCTCGCTTTCGACGAACAGCAGGCCTTTTTCGATTGTGGCCTCAACAGTACTTCTTTTGTAGGCGATAGTAGGAAAGTCGGAGTCAAGCAACCCCAGTTGGCCAATGGCGTACTCAATCGCTTCGCGTGCTGAAACTATTCGACCCAGTTGCCGCAAGATACGTGCTTTAAAAAGTTCAGCTCTGCAACCGTACATCCGGCTGTCGCGTTGAAGGAGTTCGTGTGTGCGGAGAGCATTGAGTTTTGTCGCGACGGTAGCATGCCAAATGAGAGCTTGATCCCATTCGTTGGCCAGCATGTAACATTGAAGAATTTTCCAAGCGATTTGAAAGTCGTGCAAATCAATCACGTGCAATGATTTCTGCCGAAACGAATCCTCGAATACTTGTTTGGAAATTTCGAAAGCTTTTTCCAAAGTCACTCTCGCTTCGGATACTTCTGACAAGTCCATCAACAAATCTGCTCTTTCTAGCAATGCACGAACGAGGCCGACCTGAGTGCTTGAGGCGAGTCGGCGACGGAATCGTTCCAGGGAAAGCTCGAGGTTTCGATCGTTCTTCGTTAGAGCTGCCTCTGGGCCTCGCGTAGCATTTAAAACTGCGGAGTAATTGGCCAACGCGTCAGTATAGGTTGCAATATCATCATCGGAAAGATCCGATGGTTTTCCGTAACTTATGAAAGGCATGATCCGCTCAAAAATCTGAGACGCTCGATCTAAACGTCCTAGCGTCCTGTTAACATTCGCGGCTCGGACGAAGATCATGACGGAGTTTTGCTGTAATTCCTTGTCGTCGGGAGCAAGCTCCATTTCGGTGGTCAGTCGGTCGCATGCGAGATCAAGCATCTTGAGGCGTTCTTCGTCCATGCCCGGCATCTGAGACCATTTATTGTCAGCAAGCGTCTTGACGAACTCATTTATAATCCCCGCGGCGGTTTTCGAGCTTTGCTCAGCTCGCATGCGGGCATTTGTAGCGATATCGCGCTCCTTTCGAATGGTTTGATTGAAAAACATAAGACCGAGGGTAGTAAGTGCCATCAGTATCAAGCCACTGATCATATATTGCTGGTGATTTTTGGTGAATCGTATAACACGTCGGTGAAGCGGTTCGGGATAGGAGCGAACTGCTTCACCTGCCGTCCATCGTTCTAATTCGTAAGCTAATTCTAGAGCACTGTCAAACCTTTGTTTAGGTTCATGGGCCAGTGCCTTGGCGACAATCGCATCAAGTTCTACCTGCACATTTGAATTGACTTTGCGTGGTCGATCGTACTCGTTGGATTTAACTCGTCGCATAGTCTCATTTCGATCCTTAGAATGGAATGGAGAATGACCGATCAAAATGCAATAAAGAGTTGCACCTAGACTAAATACATCTGCTTGGCGATCGAGCAAGTCGAGACGTCCAAGGGCTTGCTCTGGGCTCATATATCCCGGAGTCCCCACGGTGGAGCCAAGCTCGGTCGGACGATAATTCGAAGAGCCGCTTCCAATTGGAGCCTCAGACGACAAGCTGTCAGGCTTCAACGAACCCAACGGTTTGGCGAGCCCCCAATCAACTACGAGTGTTTCTCCATACTTCCCGAGCATAATATTACTGGGTTTGATATCGCGATGTAGCACACCGCGGTTGTGTGCATAGGCGATTGCATTGCACGCGTCGATCAAATGACGGACGAGCGGCCTAAGTCGGCGATAGTACTCGGACCGGTTTAGTTTGGACGCATGAAACTGGCGAATCGCATCGTCAAGGCTACGCCCACGGATGAGCCTCATTACATAGAAAGGACGACCATCGGCAAAATCACCGAGAGCGTAGATGGGAACAATCCCTGGATGCTCCAGAGCTCCAGTAACTCTGGCCTCTGCAAGAAATCTCGCTTGGGCATCTACATTCAGGGCGTTTCTCGGCAAAATTTCTTTGATTGCAACTTCTCGTTCCAAGGATGCATCGTTGGCAACGGATACTTTTCCTAGGCCCCCTTCGGCCAAGTTGCGTACGATTCGAAATTGATCCGAGACCTTTCTACCTTCCCACAACTGAAACGAAACTGTCGAACAATCGTGTCGGATTGCACTGCTAGCCAGTTCTTGTGCCCACTGAGAAATATTTTCTGGAGCAGTGGTAGCCGCCTCAGAATCGATTGGAGACAGGCCACTCTTGTGACTGATAGATGATAAACTTCTCTCGACGGAACCAGTACGCTGTGTATGCTTTTTAACGATCAAATCGACAAATTCACGATCTTCTTGGGACAAATGTCCGTTACGAACGAGAATATCACCTACATGCTGTTTTTTATCGAGCATCCATTGATTTGCTGCCTGAATCAGGTGTTCGGACTGAATAAAGTCAAGCTGAATGGCTACCATCGCGAACAGTAGATTGGCGTCGTTGGGCATGTCTCAAACTTGGAAAAAGCATTGCAAAGAAGAAGACCGACGGACTTCTCAGTCGGTCTAAAGTATACCGTGGTGCGGGATGTAACGTTGCAGTCCTTTTCAGCTTCGGGACAGTAAACGTCACGGCCTGGCGATCTCCCTCGGCGACTGTCGATTTGCAAACGACCCCATTGATTCTGCTCCTCCCATGCTTTCTTCAATCCAGCACAACGTTCAACTGCGTCGGTCTTACCCGAACATGAGTTCTTGCGCAAACCAAAGTGATGAAGAAAAAACGAAAGCTTGTCGTAACGCCAGGTCCCTATCGCGACACGCTTCGCATCGATGCAATTTTAGCCTGCCGGCGTCATCCTAATCCGCCTCCACTTTTGGTTATCTATGCAATCGAACTGTTCGCGCGTCCCATTACCCGGTGGCAAAGTTCGCAACTTGGGACCACTTAGTGAGTCAGACGGTTCATAACCCAGAGTCGTTAACCCGGCGTTTTACATAACCGAGAGACTCCGAGAGTATTTGTCTCTGTTTTGCCCCGTGAGAGGGGCTGTTTTGGCGAGAGTTGCGACCGGAAAACGAGTCTCTGGAGAACTGCCAAGACCCGAGATATTGCAGCAAAATACGAAAAAAGCCGGCGTTTTGCGTGTGTGCAAAGCGTCGGCTTTTTAAGTTAACACGTTCCGCCTTTCGCCTGACGCGATTCATTGAGCTTTGCTTTCCGACCCGGAAGTAACGAGATACAATCAAGCACAAACAGTTAAACGGGAGGCGAAAATGACGCAAAAAGAACTGCTGACGGCCATCGAGGCACTTCCCAAAGAACTCCAGTTCGCTCTCGCGAGCTCAGTATTGGACCGTTTAGCGGTCGAAGGTCCGCCGCCAATCTCTGAGCAACTTAAAGCGGAATTTGCGAGACGCGAGGAAGCGTTTTTTTTCGACCCGCACAAGGGAGAAGCTTGGAATTCCGTTCGTGAGGAACTCTTCGGAAAGTGAACCGAGTACGCATTGTTATTGAGCCTGAGGCCAAGTCGGAAATCCGTGCTGCCCGCGACTACTATTCTGACAAAGGCGACCACACCTCGGAACGTTTCAGGGACGAACTGACTCAGGGTTTCGATTTACAGGCGCGTCATCCCGAGGCGGTCGCTATCGCTTTTGTCGTACCCGTCTCAAGCCAATGCGATACTTTCCGTTCGTTATTGGATACTTGTATTTCGAAGGCGTGGTCCATGTAACTGGAGTCCAATACGGTGGACTGGGCTGGGGTGAATTTGAGCGTCGACAATTTTGAAATTGGATGACTCTGAACGATGGTAAGCTAGGCGTTGATCGTCTAATACGAGAGCTCGAATTGTATCCGGTAGCTGATCGCGTTGCCATTGGCACTCTGCACGCCCTGCGTCATCTCTGCATGACAACTCGACTGCCGCTCGGATGGAGCGTATCGCGTATGCTGCCGCACCAAGTTCGTGGTCTGCCATGTGTGCGACAGCAACGGCATGTCCAGCAGATCTGGCAGAAGCCCACACTCAAACGACTCCCCTGTCGGCAACTCCGTCTCCGACGCGATGCTCACCTTCGACTCGCAAGCAGACCGCACTGCTTCAATCCACTCGACCTTGCCATCATTCGTGAGATAGTACCCTAACTCGATCGCTTCCACGGCCGACCTACCAAGCGACTCCGCCATCTTGGGCCGCAACGCCAATTCACTGCGCATCTGTGCGGCTAGTTCGTCAGGATCTTGACATGGAAGGAATCGAACTTGATACATTACGTCGAACGCCCTGGCGTTATGCGAGCAGAAACCACAGTTAGCCAAAACTAACAACAAGATCATTCTACCACTTGCCGTCGCCTTCTACTTGTGAATTGGCTAAAATGCTGACTTGATATCTGTGTGCAATTCGCCGCGTAAGTTACATCATTACATGCCCAGCTCTCCGTTCCTTGAAAACTCAAATGTCCTGTGGACTGCGTCGAATGAATTGGCGTTTGCGGTCTTGGATGAATTCCCGATTAGCCTCGACCTTACCAATTTCCTCGGATGCAAGCACGCGATTGGGCTACGCTCCACCGGAGAACCTGCCAGCCTAGCCGAACGGCTAAGATGGATATAAACGCGTTCCGATTTCGATTCGCGTCGTGGTCATGTTCTTGTAAGTAATACGAATGAAACGCAAACCAATGATTTACCTTTCCGCAATCGCGATTCTCGTTGTGGCCGGCATGTTTGCTTGGAACACCATGGCGAGGGCAGCCTACGAGTCGGCCGAATACGAGGTCGTTACTTCAGAGGGCAAATTCGAAGTCCGCGAGTATCCCGATTTGATGCTCGTCGCGACCAAAACCAAGATGGACTCTCGAGGTCGCGATGGTAGTTTCATGAAATTGTTTCGCTACATCAGCGGCGCGAATGAATCCGATAAAAAGATCTCCATGACCACGCCAGTTTTCATGGAAAATGACAAAGCGGATTCGGCAGTGCAAATGGGTTTCGTGATGCCCAAAGATGTGGCCGTCAAAGGAGTCCCTGCGCCAACCGGCGAAGGCGTTGACGTTCGCAAACGAATCGGAGGCCGCTTTGCCGTGTTGCGATTTTCGGGCCAGATCAGTGCCAAGCTAGCCAAAGAATCGGAAGCCAAGCTTCGAACATGGATGGAAAACAAAGACCTCGTCGCCGACGACTCACACGAATCAAGCGGCGTCGAAACGGCCGGCTACGATCCGCCCTTCACGCCAGGTCCGCTGAGACGAAACGAAGTCCTCATTCGCTTGAAGTAGGCCAGGCCACGGAAATCGACTGCTTCACAGTCCCTTAGCTACGACATCAATTTAGGCAAGGCAGAATCTAGTACTCGATCTTCTCTATGGAACGTCTTGTTGCGAGGGCATTCGAATAAAGTCGTGTCGAATCCGGTATCTGCCTCTTTGGGTTTCATTGATTTCGGAAGCACCTGTAGGATGGAGAACCGAAATGGCTTTGGGTAGCCGAACGGTAAAAAGCGTGTCCAGATTCGTGCAGCGCGTGTGCGCGAATGGTCAGAATGATAGGCTTCCCACGACGAGCCCCAACCTTATTGGCGGTTTCAATATGAGCAGACAAATACACATGATTGCGAGAGTAGCAAATGCATGCCGATGACTTCTGGCTGATGCCGCAGCACGAGAGACAGAAACTTGCTGGTGGATGTGAGAGTCTTTTAGGGTTTATTCAGTTCGATGCAATGCCGACGCAGACGGTTACCTTCAGCCGCAGAAACGGGTTCACCAACGAATTCGTATCCCGGATGACAATCATAGCCGAATCGCTCCAGAGCATGATCAGAGTACGCGCAACCGTCGCCACGTTGATCGGCTGTCAGTTACGGTTCAGAACCAACGTTGGACGCTGAAGCGATGGGCTCAGGCCGACATGAGTTCTGTATGGATCGAGGGTTGCTGCCTTAGTGCTCATGCTTAGTCCATGGACGGTGTCCTTTAAAAGGTGTTTTGGGAAACGACAGTTACAAGAACCTCTCAAGGGTTCGTTGGTTCATCGGAAAAGTAAAAAAACACCTGACGAAGTTAGGCCAGAGATTCGGCCCGTATTGTTTGCCAACAAAGAACGGGCCAAGCATGTAATCACGTAAACTCTCTCATGCACTTCGTCTTTTGCATAAATTCACTTGACTTCAAACGTTTACTGTACTACAACTGTGTACTCAGGTTTATTTATAAGATCGAAAGCATTTTTTATGTACATTCGTATCGAACGAGGATCGTCATCGCCGATTTCGCGACAGATTGCTGAGCAGATTCGCGCGCAGTGCCTTGGGGGAATTCTGAAGCCTG
>JAYVPE010000727.1:0-11610 GCA_043757575.1 Pirellula sp. | reverse complement strand
TGCCAGAGTATGCACCGAAGCGTCCCATGCACGACAACGCGAGTAACTTCACCGAAACGAACACTCTCGGTGAGAATGCAGGTTAGAGCGAAAATGTTAATACGAAGATCCATGATTAGCCGGAGGGCGTTAGCCCCGGTTACTGTCACGATGACAACCCTGGCCTAACGCCAATGGCACTCACTTTGGAGGCGTAACGGCGCGAGCCGTACGGTGAATTGGATGAATCGCAACGAAACCGGATGGCTCGCGCCATTCCGCTAAAAATTATTTCGATAAAGAGAGTGCCATTGGGCTAACGCCCTGCGGTTAATGAAAACGATTCAACCGAAATCGGGTTGATGAGATTGATGATTATTTAAGGAGACATTCCCATGCGAAACAAAAAAAATCAAACGCGAGTCGGCTTCACGCTGATTGAATTGCTGGTTGTGATTTCGATCATAGCATTCATGTCAGGAATGTTCATCGTCGCATATCGCGGTGCCGCTCAGGAATCCCATAATCAAAAGACTCGTACCACGATTCAGAAGATCAGTGAAGTCTTGAACGCGAGAATGGAAGAGTATTCGAGCTATCCAATTGTGCTTAGGAGCTTTCCTTCTGGCTTCCCATTGCCTTCCAATACAGCCTCTTCAGCTCCTGCGGTACAATCAAAAACACTGCTATTAGAACGCGCGAGACTTTTGACCTTAAGGGAACTGGTTGCCATGGAGATGCCAGATCATCCGGATGACATCAAGTGGAGCGACAAGTGGGTAACCGGACAGTCCATGACAGTCCTTTTGAACAGCGTTCCGAAAGCCATACCAACGGGGCTTGTTGTCGGGTCGGTGCCCGTTACTGTGAAAAGCAAACCCACATCGAGAGTTTTCGGCCTTGCTCGCAAGCTAAACGACTCCTCAGGCAAGCCCATCGCAGGTTGGCAAAAAACAAATGCGAATGCGGAGCTGTTGTATTTGGTAGTCGAGGATTCTGATTTAGACGGATCGAGTGCAATTGAGTTGTTCGGCGCGTCGGAGACGGCTGACACCGACAATGATGGCCTCAAAGAGTTCGTCGATGCATTTCGGAAGCCAATCCAATGGATTCGATGGCCTACCGGATTTGAGGGAATAGGCCGCTATCATCCGGATATGCTCGATCCTGGCATCATCACAGGAAGTTCTCCAAGTTTCAAAATCACGATTGAGAGTGATCCATTGGATCGAATGTCAGCGGACCCGGGATATATGACCAATGGTATTATCCCTGGACCAGGGGCGTTCCCCTTGGTGGTAAGTGGCGGTGAAGATGGGATTTTTGGCATTCGATTTGAATCAGCAAACCCAATGTCCGGGACCACATCGTATTCCGTGATTGATGCACAGTGGAGTTTACCTGGTTATCTCAATGGAGCCCGTTTCACAGATCCGTGGTATCCGCGCAGCAACCCAACTGACCGACTTGGCGGGCGAATCGATACGTCGAAAAGCTCGCTGGACAATCTCACGAACTACGACGGAAATGGAGCTTCACTATGAAGATTAAGAATCCTCGTATGAAAACAAGCCGGAAAGTTATTCGTATTCGACGAGCATTTACGCTAGTCGAGCTCCTGACTGTTCTGGGAATAGCGTTGCTGCTTGCTGGCTTGGTATTGCCAACAGTGAAAGGATTGCTTCAGGACAGAAAGTCAAGTCAAGCGGCGATTCTTGTCAAGAACTATATCGAAGCCGCACGATCACGCGCCATCGGAAAAAATCGTTCGGTCGCTGTCGTACTTGAAAGGCTTTCTGGACGGGCTGCCGATTTGGATGGAAACGGCGTCATCAATATGGCCGATACAGATTCTACATTGACTCCACCGAGGTTTGTATCGGCCACTTCCAGTAGTTTTTCGGTTGCAAATCGCACAGCACAATCGCCGGATACGAATTTTCTACCTTACAACAGTTGCATCAAATTGAGTATGGCGGAAGAGCCGTTACCGGTATCGGAGAGATCGGTTCCAGTTTCCTTTACGTTCATCGCGCGCTCCCCATCTGTAGTCGGGTCGCCTGCGATACCGGCGGTTTACGATCCACTGATACCATTGGTAGATGCTGACCAAGTCTCAAGTGGCATTAATGAAGTGCGCATTATTCAAGTAACCGGTGCCGTTGGCACGAATGCCGCTGCCACACTTGGAGAATACCTGATTGCAGGCAACGAGATTAGTTTTGGGAGAACGCCAACTCGCTATACCATCACTTCGCCTACGACTCGTGCACCTCACGATAACTACTCAAACAGTGTTGATCCGACGACTATTTGGTTCTCGATTCTAAATGAACGCGGACTGGATGGACTCGGTGAAATGTCGGCGACTCCCTATGTGAACATACAGGCGGGCGAGGCGTGGTCTGAGTTTCGGGTTTTCCAAAAGCCGAAAACGATTTACACGCAAACGGTGCAACTTCCTAAGGGCACTTGCATCGATTTGTCACTGAGCGGTTTCGCAAATGACCGGTCAGGGACGCTGTCAGATTACCGTGTTCGCTTTGCGTCGGACTGGGTGATCTCAGGCGCTGCGGGAGTTCCTCGACCGGACGAACTGAGGCCAATCTATTTGGTCTTTTCACCCAATGGATCCCTTTCTCGGGTCTATGCAAATCAAAAGGCAACTTCATCGGCAGTAAGTCCACAGGCCGTTCGAATCGATCCCGTTGACGATGTGTTTTTGCATATCGGACTTATCGATCAGGTTCATATGGCTGTAGATGCAACATCGGGTGGGCGCAATAGAGCAGCAATGGAGCTGGCTGACGCCAATGGTACCAAGCAAAACTTGACCGATCCACGCAGCTATATCCTACGTTTGTCACCGAAGTCGGGCGCGATTACGGCTGCACCCATTACTAGATTTTTACCTGGAACTACCGACAATTTGTTTGATATTGTCGGCAAGTCTAGGTTGGGAACGTACAACTCAACGATTACGGGTCAATAACATGAGTACTCACGAGTTAGTTTTCCGACACAAAAGGATTGCATCGTCTAACTGCATTTCAACTGGCCTGACTGTGGTTGAAGTACTGTTTGCGATGGTGATCATACTGGTTGGCCTAATTGGTGTAGCTGCAATGATTCCTTTTGCTGGCCGCCAAGCGGAGGACAGTTACAAGATTACTCAAGCTGGTGCAGCGGGTGAAAGCGCATTGGGAGTTTTTAATTCTAGCTCGATCGTGCGACCTCGCATGGACTCGCCCTGGCTTTTCATTTCGGACCAAGGTACTCGTAATCCGGTCGCTTCGCTCAACGAATTTTATTTGAGTGAGTTCGTCTCACGCAGTTCGCCACCGAACTCCTCCCCCTCGACTTTTCTGCAACGTGCAATTCTTCAAAACCAAGTGATTGGGATGGGGTTTTGCATCGATCCTCTGTTTTGGGGATACCAAACAAATTTTGTTGGGTCTGGAAATTTCGCAAAAACTCGATTCCCTTTTTATAACGATGCGATGCCCACGAACTACGATCCGCTCGGTATCAGTAGTCCAGCCAGCTCCTTTTCTACACCGAGGCTGCGTCGTGTAAGTTTATTGGATCCAAGTTCCAGTTATGCTTCACCGAGATGGTTGCGATTACCCTCTGCGATTCAACTTGCGACCGTGAGCGGAGGTGACTTGATACAAGCGAAAGCAGAGGTTGACGAGAGCGCTGCTCCCCTTCGAGGTGAGTATGTTGATGGAACTGGTGCGTTGCTTCAATCGCCAACATCGGCGGCGTCTGTTTCTTGGATTGCAACGCTTACCCCTATCGATGAAACTCCTGTTATTCTACCAGAAATGCTTGCGGGCGCATCCACTTCTGGACCGGCTCTTGCCCCAGAAAACTACAATCTTGGGGTCGTAGTTTTTAGCAAACGAGATGTTAGGGATTTAAATTTGGACCCGGCAGCCGGAATTCCCGCCACAGGTGAAGTCCCAGTCAGCGAGCGACTTGGTTTCTTAAATGATGTCGCTGGCACTCCGAACCACCTGTCGGCTACGTGGAATGCTGGAACGTTTGATATTTTGATTGAGGCCGATTCAAAGGTTGATCCAAAAATCAAAATCGGCGATTGGCTAATGCTTTCACGTAATACCTCCGTAGAAGTGGTAGTGAACAACCCTCCCGTACCACCACCGATTTTGGCTACGCGTCAGCGGCATAAATGGTATCGAGTAATTGGTGTTAGCGGGGACAACGCTTTCCCGAGAGAAGTACGCGTTGCTGGTGAACCATGGTACTGGACTAAGCATGAGCGGCAAATTTTTATTAAATATGGTGTCTCAACTTTTCCAACTATGCCTGTCACTGCTGTAACACTGCTCAAAAACGTCCTTCAAGTTTATGAGCGCACTATCAATCTAAATATGAATTGAACGATCCCACTCTCCACACACACAACCGAGAGAGGTAAAGAAAATGGCTTATCGAATTAATTGCAAATCAGATCAAACCGCAGGATTACTTATCGTGTTCAAGAAAAGCAAGAGAAGTAAACCTGCACGTGGATTAATTTTGCTCATCGCACTTGGCATGCTGGCCCTCTTTTCACTGTTAGCAGTAACGTTCGTCGTAACTGCAGGGATTTCGAAAACAGGTAGCGTTGCCTCGCAGGTTCGATCGCGGGGTGGCAACATTGCGTTCGATGGGACAGCGAACAAGGTAGCGCACGCAATGATTCGCGGAACGAACGATCAGAGTTCACCGTTATACATGAAGGATCTGCTAGGAGATATTTATGGACGAAATCCCATTACTCTCAACTTTGGGCACGTTCAAACTACGCCGCCTACGGCCAACCCCTATTGGTGCACGTCATTAGTTGGCGGGCAATTCCTAAAAGTCTCGCTTAACCAACTGACTGCGGCGGGAGGGTTATCTCCAAATGAGAACGAATACAATTCTAGGTTGATCACCGTACTAGAAGGACCACTCACGGGGCAAACCTTTCGAATTCTAAAATACGTAGGATTCGTTTCCCATCCGGACAACTTAGGACTAGATCCCAATTTTGCACAAGTACCTAGACTGACTCTACCGGCAACTACTTCCGAACTCCCGTGGAGAAGTCCGAGCTACGTGGATCCCCTTGGTTCGGATATTGACTATTCGATCTTAATTGACTTGAGCGAGATCCGAGGAGCGACTTTAACCGGACAGAAAACGAATGCCACCGGTGGGGTTGAGAATGTCTCAGGGCCTTTGAGTCAATGGCTCGCTGCACCCAATTCTCTATTCTTTTTTAATTTTCCGCAGGGTGGTTACAAGTGTGTTATTAACGATGCTCCGTTTAATAGTCCAGGTATTGGAATTGAAGATGTGAGTGGCTTTCCAGGTTTTGGAAACATCGATAGCAGACGCTTGATGAGCATTCCAACTTTGCCCAGTCTCGCAAAGATATCTCCTGCCCTTTTGACGGATTACAACTATCTAAACAATACAGGATTTGTATCTGCAACGATTCCTGGAATCGGAATACCACGCACATCCGTTGGGCAATTGCTTCTCAATGGAAACAGCAATGAGGGAATCGACGTACCCGACTACCGCGATCCATGGCTGGCCCATCAAAGTGTTTATTTTAACGCGTCTGCATCTCCTCCCCAGTGGGTAAACAACATCATTCCGTCTTTCCACAGGCCGGAAGTGATTCACTACATTGCGGGGGTCTTTTTAGATCCCGCCGCCCTAACCCCTGGACAAGTAGCTCAGTTGCTAATGCTTATAGATGCCTCGAGTTCGCGGATCATGAGCCACAGTTTTGGCAATGTCGTTAATCCAAATTTCCGATCAGACGACCCATTTTATCCTAGAATTTTGCCTTCGTTCACATGGAGCTCGCCGCCGACGCCACTCGAAATTTTCGCTTTGCAGGATTACGTTAAGAAACAAATTATTGGTCCGTGGGATTTTGACAATAACGGTGACGGAATTAACGACAGTGTTTGGGCTGACTCGGGAATGCCGGCAACCAGTGGGCCGGACGGAAAGTTACTTAAGGCAGCCATGGCGGTTTTGATCGAGGATCTTGACGGGCGGCTTAACGTGAATCTGCATGGCGATCGGATACAAGGCAGAGCTGCATACACAGCAACGGCGAGCCTTTCTGGCTACCAAAGGATTGGCGAGTATGTGGCTCAGGGTTTTGGTTTCGGGCCTGCGGATATTTCGCTTAACGGTGCTTTGAATCATGTTCCAACGTTGATTACCAATCCTGTTTATCAGATTAGTGGAATAGACTACACGACTTTTTCTTTCTTTGACGATAGGTATGGAGCACGTCGGTATAGTGGACGACTTCGCAATATGTCCGAAGGGTTTCGTGCGATTACTTTCGCCGACACGGGCTTAGATCGTATGCCCGGTCGTCGCTCTACAGGGCTACCAGCAAACGACTTCGCTAGTCAAGTGTTCGAACGCGAAATAAGTGGCTCGGCTTATACGGGACGTCGTTCAAGTGTGGCAGGTACATTTGATATTAACGGTAATTTTGTTTTTGTTCCTCCCGCCATGGATGATGCTAACCCAACGGCACCGTTCGCTGTAACCCTGCCGTCGGAAACGGCGGACGACCCGTATGAATCATCTGCTCTTTCGGAGGCGAACGGTGACGATCCATTCAGTATCGCGGATTTAGAGAGTTTGCTCCGTCGCTTCGATGCCGATGCCAATAGTTTGCCAAGTCGGCTCAAAGAACGTTTGCTTCAAGATCCTCGCAATCGGAGGACCGTTACGGATGCGACTAGTCCATACGACGTCAATAAATTGCTCTTGGACTCGGATGTGCTTCGCCAACTAACGGTCCGCAGCGTTGAGTTGACTCACCCCAAATTGGGTGCGGCCATGGTTAATACGGTCCGTGTCGATAGCATGGGGCTTCCAAATGACGCAGCGGCACCAGGTCTTTTTGGCACCAATCAAATCCTCCAATCACCGAGGAGCCTTGTCGATTTAATCAAAATGTTGCACTCGCAACGCTATCGAAACAGAAGTTCAGCAAATGCGGCAACGGATGATCCAGAGCTGAATTCGGCTGCCATATCGTCGTTGTTCCCGATTGATTTCGCGAAAGGGCTACGATTAGACCTCAATCGACCCTTTGGCAACGGTCAGGACAGTGATGGCGACGGACAAGTTGACGAACCGAAAGAAACTGGCGAGTCTGAATCGTATCTTTATTACAGCGGTGGTCTGCCTGCTATGGCGGCCTTCGCCATTCCAGGAACATACGGTCGCGAAGTGTCGCCCGCTGCAGGTACACGTTTTCGACTGAGTTCCCGTCAAGCACTGGCGCGGAGCTTGTATTGCCTTGCCCAACTGATCATACCTCGCAACTATGCGTTCCCCGCAATCTCCGTCGCGTCGCCGCCAGTCGCGCCAGGCTCTTTTGCATGGTATCGAATTAGAGCCCATGCAATTGCACAATGGGCAGTCAATGTCGTCGACTTCCGCGATTCCGACGCAGCCATGACTCGATTTGAATTCGATATTTTCCCTTTTGGGATAGGAACAATACCTGCTGATCCTACTAAACCAGCAACCCTGGCAGCTACTACGAAGCTCGCTTTCTGGGCACCGGATTATGTTTATATCCCTGCTGCCGGAGTTCCGAAAGAATTTATCGGCGTAGTTTGGGGCATGGAGATGCCAGAATTGCTACTCACCGAATCGCTGGCGCTTCATGACAAGCGAGTTAGGGATACAGAAATGGATGCGATGAAAAAGTCCACGACTAGTACACCGGCACCTGCTGACCCTGATTTCGACCAGTATCGATTTCCACAAGCGTCCACGTTCCTAGAACTTTACTGCCCGAGAACTACCGTTACACCGGGAAGCCCGCTTGTTCCGGGGGCACCGTCAAGTCTATATCGTCTTGCAAGCGATGGAACGATGAAATTGCAAATTGGAAAAGTGATTGCAAGCGGAACATACGGACTCCAACCCGTTTGGCGAATCGGTATTTCCAACCACTATCCTGTCCCTCCCGCTGGTGTGGCAAACGGCAATCCGAATACGACATTGCAATTACCGAGTCCTGCAAATGCTGCGATGAACAAGACCACGCATCAGGTCAGTAGCGCCGCCGCTTTGGCAGGGGTTGCTACAGGTACGCCGGACGCAATACTCGGCTCGGGACTCTACTCCGATTTGACTTCGACGGCAACAAGCACGCCTGCCTTTGATCGTATGGTTTGGTTTACGGGTTACGCAGGGCAGACCGTTCCGGATCTTGTAGCAACTAATCAGAGCAATAGGCTTTACTACAACCGGTCAACTTATGCGACGTCGGATAGCCAGGCTGAGTTAGCGGGTGGATCCTATATGGTTGTGGGTCCGAGAACAGAGACTCCAATCGGTTCGTTAACCAATAATCCAATAACTGGCAATCCATGGCCCCCAGTGCTCACCAACGCGGGACTGGCCGCGCCTATTCGATCTCCCAGCCATCAGACTATTCGGTTGTTCCCAGGCTCCATATCGACTTCGTTCCTTGACGGAACAGCGGCTGAATCGGTTTGGACAATGCCAACGGTAGCGACTGATCGTATTAGGCCTGCGGTCGGAATGATTTGTGCAACGAATCCGCCAAATGATCCTGCGGTTTCCGATTCGAATGTTCTCAATGCGGCGGAAGAGTGGAGCGACGCGTTTCGTTCCGGTGTTGGCTTGAATGTGTCTCTTCCGACTCCATTGGTTGGGTCGTATCTCTGGGCGGAGAAATACCGTCCGATATATCGGCTGAATGACGAGGACAAGAGTCGTTCGGACGGATTGCTTGGATACGGTGACAATGCAGCCGTGCCAAACTACTTCCCACCTGATTCTTGGATCAACATCAAGGGGACGCCACTACCGGCGGTGGTAAAGGGTAACCTTCCGGACCATCCATTTGATTATCCAGATCCAAATGGTGGACCAACGCTTAACCCAATTTTGAATCCGCCTGGGGGTGCACCCATGTATCAAAGCGGAACCTATCAAAATGTTCGCGCTGCTTACTTGCAACGGTTGGCAGATCCTGAATTTGGCTACGATCCTGTAACTAACCCGTACATCACGGTGGACTGGATTTCAATCGATCTAACAGTGTTTAACGGAGAGGCTCCTCCTTCTGTTCTAGCAACAGATGATCAAAATAATTTGGTCTCTCAAGTTGCGGCGATTTCGTTGCAATCTCGATATAAAGATGGAGATGTGGCGACTTCAACTGGTAAGGCAACAGTGGCCCCGGCTGGACAACCTACCTTGGTTGGTGCTGGCGGCCTCACCTACCATTCACCTTCGACAGCTCAATTGCGAACGACGTTTATCCAGCCACCGCCAACTGCTGCGAGCAGGTATCCATCTTACTTTATGCATCAGCTCGGATACACGTCGATGAAGACGGCAGCGAATCCTGGAAGTAGTGCGACGACTTTAGGCTACCTCAACGTCGGATATCGTGGTGGATCACTATCAACCCCAGCGCAGTCTCTTAGCGAAACTGCGATTGTTTATGACGGATTTGGTCCGCCAGCTACAAATACAGATCCGGGGTATTATGGGACGGTCGCCAACATGACATCGTTAGCTTGGCTCAATCGCCCGTTCGCGTCGCCACACGAACTGATGCTGGTTCCGTTGACAGGCCCTGGCCAGTTCGGCTTTTACCATACCGTCTATCCGGATGACAGCGATCAACGGCATCCGTTCCGATTCCTGCCAAGTTTCCAGACGATGAATGCCTGGCGCGTAGGTCATAATATATTAGGCCCACCAGCCCCAGGAACTTACGATGCCGACCAGTTAGGTTACTGGGCTCAACCTGCTTCGCAATTAATGCGTACGGTCCCACCCGCATATGGAAACTTTCCAGTTCCTACCGTAGATGCGGATTGGCCGTTATTGCTCGAGTTCGTAGAGACTCGACCTCCCTTTCTGGACGCGCAAAAGGTTTATAATCCATTGGCGATCGCCACAACATTAAATCCAAGCTATCCTATGCCGCCGCCCTCGGATCCTGGTACAACTCCAGTCTCGCCGATCAATCGCAATATTCGCTTTGCGGATCGGTTTTTAGACTCTCGACTCCGAGATGGATACACGGGGTCAGGTGAGCCGGAGGTGTTTGTGGGTCCAACTCTTCGTGCCCCCTTTAACATGACGGCAAGTTATCGCGCCGCTGGCAAGGTGAACTTAAACACGATCGCTCCCGATAATCAAGTAGGGTCTAGCGCACCATTACGCAGTACAGTGCTTAAAGGACTTGAGTACAACTATTTGGTCGGTTCAGATCGATTCGCACCGGGTCCCAATACTGACGCAATCGATCCACTAACGTTCCAGTTCATGAGTACTCGACGCGGCTATGCACTCGGTGTCATATCACCTTTCTTTGCTTCGTTTCCCACCACTGCTGCCAACCCTAACGGTAGCAACATTGCGCCGCATCTAAATCCGTATTATCCGACACAGTTTGTCGGAGCGTATCGTTCAGCTTTGACTTCCAACCTCGCACCTCACATCGAGGATCCCACGGCTAGAGCGGTGATGCGTAGCAAATACGGTGTCGAAGCTACACTTGCGAGATCGTTCGCGTTGGCGGATACAACCGTTTCAACCCCAGGGGAAAACTTGCCTGGGTCAGCCGCTCCGGCAGATGCAATGTTGTTTTCGCCAAATTCCGTGAGTGGTGTTCTTGGTAGTACCGTTCCAATCACCCCATCGGCCACTGCGGATGCAAATCGAAATGCATTCACTCGTTTCCAACGCGAGATGCGGCTACCAAACCTTATCACGAACCAGTCGAACGTGTTTGCAATGTGGGTGACCGTGTCGCTTTACGAGTATGATCCGGTAACTGGGTTTGGTAATGAGTACCTGGACGTCAACGGACTTCCAAAGCGTGAGCGAATGTTCTACATCATTGATCGCTCGATACCAGTCGGTTATAAGCCGGGTGAAAACTTGAATACGGATCGGACCGTTTTGCTAAAACGCAAATTGGATTGAGAATGGCCATGATTGGACAATCTCGCTGTATTTCCGTATTTCCATTGTGTTTGAAAGGTCTCCTGTCATGAAACAATCCCTTACAGCTCCAAAGAGCGCCGACGGACAAAATGTTGTCAATACAGCTTCTATGCGCCTTAAAACACGCATGGGCTTAACGTTGATCGAGGTGCTGATTGCAACCACGCTCACACTATTGATGATGCTAGCCTTGGCTCAAGGATTCAAGACTTTGAGCGATACAGTTTCTGCGGGGCGATCAAGGCTAACTCTCAGTGATCAATTGAGGGGGATCAGTTCCTTGATTCGAAACGACTTGGAGGGACTCACAGTCGATAGCAGCAACCCGCAAAGCTCGATCTCCGGTAACGGTTACTTCAAGTATTACGACGGTCCGCTTTCGGATTTCACAGCGACGCTGTTCAACTATCTTCCCGTCGGAACCGTTGAGGAACGGGTCAGCGCAAATCGATGGGGCGACATTGATGACATCCTGATGTTCACTAGTAAGGCGAGAGATGGAGAATGGTTTCGAGGTAAAGTTCCAAAAGCATTGCTTCTGGTCAGTAACCTTAACAAAGGTATTCCAATTCCAGCTATGAATCC
>JAYVPE010000726.1:0-3129 GCA_043757575.1 Pirellula sp. | reverse complement strand
AAAGTGCGATCCGGTCGGTCTTTATTGCGCTGATTGCAGAGCTTCTCTGGCAAATTCAAGACAATGGCCACGGGTAGCACATGAAATTCCCGTGCCAGCTTCACCAGCGGCTTGCGAGCCTCCGGCTGCACGTTCGTGGCATCGATGACGGTCAATTTCCCCGCAGCTAACCTCTTTGTAGCGACGTAGTTCAGCACATCAAAGGCATCATTGGTTGCTGCCTGATCATTCTCGTTGTCACTGACCAGCCCGCGGCAAAAGTCCGAAGACAGCACCTCGGTTTTGAGGAAGTGTTGTTGCGCAAAGGCACTCTTACCAGAGCCACTTGGGCCGACTAGAACGACAAGACTAAGATTTGGAATGCTGATTTTCATCGAACGGGTATATCACTTCATCAAGCTTACAATCATCTTTGAATGTTCAGGCATCCGCGATCTCGCGAGAAAGCCAACGCGCAAATGTGGCGAAGCGTGGGCAACGATTCGCGACCTTATTTGCGTCAATAAGAGCGAGAAGTTTACTTGCGTGTGATATCTTAGCGTACCTACCCTTGCTTGTATCCTTCGTGGCTTTTTCGAGTTTGTCGTAGATTTGTAATTTTTCTTCGTCTTCCAGGTTGATACGAACTGGGAGCTGGTTCTCGTGGAACCCGTTGCCGTAATATCTCTTCAGCTCATCTGGGTCAGCAACAATCCGTGTCGCCACCACCTTCAACGTAAATAGCGATCTCTTTCATGGGTTACCCCCCAGTTCCCCTATTCGCCAAATCTCCCCCAAGCGATACTTGGCCATCCAATGTTCCAGTTCATCGGGATCAACTCGATCCAGTTGTGTGCCGCCACGATGCTCGCAGACCAAGACTGAACTCGCATGATCGGATAGCGCGGAAACAAGAGCATCGGAATGAGTTGTTACGATGACTTGCGTTCGTTGTGATGCCGACACCAATAGGTCGGCAAGCAAGGTAACTGCGTCAGGGTGCAGCCCGAGTTCCGGTTCTCCCATGCAAATCAATGGCCGAGGAGATGGCGAAAGCAATAAAGCGAGCATCGCCATCACGCGAATAGTACCATCCGACAAACGCATTGCGGGAACAGGCCCCAAGCCAGATTCGTGCAGATACAACTGCACGGTTCCGCCGTGGATGCGTGTTGAAAAACGCTGGTAACGTGGTAAGAAACGCGTCATCACGCGGTTAAACTCTGAATTCACGTCCGAGTGTTCGATTTCGTTCAAAATCAACCCGAGATTACGAGAATCTGGCAACAAAACGTCTGCTTGCATACCCGCGGGCTGGGGTTGACGCACGGCAGCATATCGTCCAAAAGACCATTCACGAAACGTCTGTATTCCGTCGAACCGTCGCCCCAGCCAAGTCAATTCCGGATAGAGTTCGGGATCCTTTCGTTGCGAAAGTACTGACTCATCAGGTACGAGGCTGTCGCGGGTAAGTTGCCGAAACGCTCTCGTATTCGCAAGTTGCGGCCCCGTGGTCGTCGTGGTGGTGGTCGTCGTCGTGGTTGGAGGTGGCGTGGTAGTCGTTGTAGCTTGGCAAGTGTTGATTACTGGTCGCCCCGCTTGGTATCGGTAATAAAAATAGACGTCTGCTTCGCTGGCGTAGCGTTTAGCGGTTTCTTCCAGCACCTCGTCAATGACTTCTATCCGTTGACCCGCTGCTGCGAACGCCAAGCGATATCGCAAATCGGGAATCGGATATTCGCCGGTTAGCACGGCTTCGATGGTTGCGGCGCGTTCTCGATGGTCGCCCTTCCAAAGCCATTCATGCACGCCGCCGCCATCTTGAATGGCGGCCGCAAACTTCGTCGGTGTCGCATGTAGTAGCTCAATGGCTTCAATCAAATTCGACTTTCCTGATGCGTTTGGGCCGATCAGGACGTTCAAAGGCGTCAGATCGACAACTGGCGCATCAGGCGCGAAAGAGAGAAAGCCATTGAGTTTTATCGATTGCAGAAATCTCATTCTGCTGTCTCCTAATCTGTGCCGCGTTCTCCGGCGCATTCGATGTTTCGTGTTCAATTGGTGTGACAATGGTCACGCCACGTTAATCTTATCAAAAACTCCCAATTGCGTCGGTGGTCCTACGCTTTCGTCTTCCGGCCCCACGGGTGCAAAACGAACCGAGTAGCCGAATCGTTCTCCAATCCGAGTCGCCCAAGTTTGAAATTCCTGGCGAGTCCACTCGAACCGATGATCTGGATGGCGGAAATTCCCGGCTGGCAGCGTTTCCCACATGATGTTGTACTCGGCATTGGGCGTAGTGAGTACGACCGTCTGCGGCTTGGCATGCTGAAACAGAACTCGCTCGAATGCTGACAAACGTGGCGGATCAAGGTGTTCAATCACTTCGACCACTGCCGCCGCATCGAATTCCGCCAACCGCTTGTCTCGGTACATCAACGAGCCGTGAATCAGCTTGATTCGGTCGGCCTGAAAGCTAGGCAAATCGTCAATCTTGAGCCGCTTGGCGGCGATCTCCAATGCTCTTACCGAGACATCCATGCCAAGAATTTCATCAAACCGTTTGTCCTTGAGCAACTCTCGCAGCAACTTTCCTTCACCACAGCCAAGATCGACGACTCGCTTGGCACCCGATGAGCGTAGCGCCGCCATGACTGCGGCGAGTCGCTGGTCGTTCAGACGGAGTGGTTTTTCAAGCACATCTTCCGCCTGTTGCTGCTTGTCGCCTGCAGTGTCATTGCCCGCCGTGTTATTGCCGGCTGGGTCATCGTTGTCGACTTCGATTAAACGGGCGAGAGCTTGTCGCACGAGGCTAGGTTGGAATCTCAAGTAACGTCTTGCGATAGCCTCTTTCTCCGGGTGAGACGACAACCACCCTTCTCCCTTGGCCAACAACTTGTCGAGTTCGTCTGGTCCAGCGAAGTAATGCTTCTGGTTGTCGAAGACTGGAATGAGGATATACAGATGGTTGAGCAACGCCGAGAGCGTCACTTCAGCGGAGAGCTTGACCGAGAAGTAAGGACTGTCGCCCCACTCCGGGAACTGCTCGTCGAGCGCTCGCTGCTGAGCTTCCACTTTATAGCCGAGCGGCTCGAACATACTTCGCAGGAAGTCCTCGCCACCTTTTACCGGCAGGACTTCGATGATGAC